>JAAXUL010000045.1 GCA_013336035.1 Chloroflexales bacterium | reverse complement strand
CGCACTGTGGTCGGCTCCGCCCCTCCACCTGCGCATAGAGCTGCGTGAGATCGTCGAGGAGCGGCTGCATGCGTGTGATCTCATCGTCGATACCCGCGAGCAGCTCGTCGCGAACTTTCTGGTCGGCGCCGGTGGGCCCACGTAGGACATAGATCGCTGAACGCACCGCCCCCAACGGGCGCCCGAGCTCGTGCACGATGTTCGCGAATGCCTGACGCCGTTGCTGCTCCAGGCCGGCAAGGCGTGCGGCCAGGCGGTTGACTGCGGCCAGCAGGCGCCGGATCTCGGTCGGCCCGCCCTCGACGAGCGGTGCCTGCGTCTGGCTCGCCGCGACTGCCCCCAGGGCGTCGGCGGCCTCGGCAATCGGGCGCGCCAGGCGCAGGGCAAGGAGTGCGCCGGCGACCCCTGCCAGCGCCAGCTGGGCGAGCAACACGCCCCCCACCAGCCAGCGCAGGGTGGTGAACGGTGAGGCGTGGCCGCCGCCAGACTCGCTGTACGCAAGGTAGCCGAGGAGCGAGCCGCCAGCCGGCGCCACCCCGGCCACCGCCAGTGCCTGCTGGGAGGCCCACCCATAGCGCACCCTGACCTGCACCGTCGCGTTGGCGGTAGGTGGTGCTGCCACTACGATCTCGCCCTCCGGGCCGCTCTGGGCGAGGATCACCAGGTTCCGGTCGAGCAGGAGCACGGCCCCACCCGCGGCAGCCGCCGCGTCGTCGACAAAGCGCCGCGCGACCGCCCCTCCGCCCCAAATGTCCGGCTGGACCAGGGCCGCCTCACGGAGCAGCGCGACCCGGGCGGCTGCGCTGGCGGCCAGGCCGGGCATCAGAATGCGCGTCTCGATGAGCAGCGCCAGGACAAGGCTCACCAGCGGAGCCACCAGCAGGACCGGCAGGATGTGGCTGACAATCGCGACAGCGCGCAGGGAACGCATCGGCTGTCCCCTCCCCATCGTCGGTCTCCCTAGCTCACGCGGGACAGACTGCCGGTGATCGTCGGGTCAGGGCCGCAGATGGGCGGCACATCGACGATCACGTTGCCGTCAATGGTCTTCCCGTCGGCCGAGGCGTCGCCCACGAAGCGGGCCGTGAGGGTCACGCCCGCGGCATCAAAGCTCTGGGTGGCCTCAATGTGGCGCGGTCGCTCCGGCGTGGTGCTGCCGCTGAGCCGGCGCGCGCTGGCCGGCGCTTCGGCGGCCCCGCACCAGGCTGTCTGGACCGTGAGGCCTTTGCCCAGGGTGGCCACGCCCTCGACCGTCGTGCCGCGGTGGGTGGCCTTGACGGTGAGGGGCGCGCTGCTTCCGCCCGCCCCATACACCGTGCCGGTGAAGGTGCCCTCGAACGGCCCGGCCTGCGCCTGGCGCGGCGCGGCGCCCACGCCGCTCACGAGGGTCGCGCTGAGGGCCAGCGCTGCAAGTGTGCCGAAGAACGCTTTGCGGATCATCGATGCCTCCCATATTGCTGATGCGGGTCAACCCCCGCGGGGCCTGACCCAAGCGTAGCAGGTGGGGCGCGCCGACGTCTTTAAGGGCTGCTTGCGCAAGCTTAAGCCGAGCTTAAGGCTGCCCAGGCGGTATCGCGCCGGGGTCAGCGGGCTGGGGCACGAGCTTGTAGCCGACGCCGCGCACGGTCAGAATGCGCGTCGGCCGCTGCGGGTCATCCTCGAGCTTCTCGCGCAGCCAGCGGATATGGACGTAGACGGTCTGGGCCTCGCCCATGAAGGCGTCCCCCCAGGCGCGCGCGATGAGTTCCTCGATTGACACGACCTGCCCGGCCTCCTCGGCGAGGGCGTAGAGGAGCGCGAACTCACGGGCGCTGAGGCTGAGGGGCCGCCCCCCGGCTGCGGCGACGTGGGCCCCCGGGTCGATCGTGAGGTCGCCAACGGTGAGGGGGGCGGGCCGGGCCGGCGCCGGCGGCGCGGCCCGGGTGCTCCGCCGCAGCACCGCCCGCACGTGGGCCAGCAGGACATCGGGGTTGAACGGCTTGGTCAGGTAGCTGTCGGCGCCCAGCTCGAGGCCGACGACCGTGTCGATCTCGCGCCGCCGCGCCGTCACGAAGATCACCGCAAGGTCGCGCTGCTGGCGGAGACGGCGCAGCGCCTCCAGCCCATCGATCCCGGGCAGGCCGATATCGAGCAGCACCAGGTCGGGCGGATCGGTTGCGATCAGCGCCAGGGCCTCCTCGCCGCTCGCCGCCACGCTGACCCGGTAGCCCTCCTGCTCGAGGAGCAGGCTCACACTCCGGCGCATCAGCCGGTCATCGTCAACAACAAGGATATGCTGCATTGATGTGTCCGCTGAGGGAGGCCAGCACGCCCACCACTGCCGCGACCACGAGACCGTTCTCTACGACCAGAAGCGCGGTATGCTCAGCGCTTGGCTCTAGCCTGTCTTTGGTCGCGCCTGCCTCCGCCGATAGTCGAGGCGCTCGCCCCCTTCGCGCCAGCCGGCGAGCAGCGCCCGCGACTCACTCCGCCCGCCCCCGGGCGAGGCCAGGGCCACCGCGGCCGATGGATCACCCGCATCTCGTGGCCTGGGCCCGGTTCAGCTGCATCGAGAAGGCCTCACTGCGTCTGGGGCTTGAGCTTCCCGAACAGGCCCCCCTGATACCCAATGCCCGCCGCAGCCAGCAGCAGCGCGAGTGAGGTGGCGAGCAGCCCATCCAGCCCGGGGAGCAGGATACTGATGCCGCGCATGGTCAGCATCGCCCCCACCAGCCCCGCGAGGATGATCACCGCCCAATCCTTGAAGCGGTTGACCAGCACAGCCCCGACGCAGCCGCCGACCACCGCCAGGGCCCAGTCGATCAAGCCGAAGCTGATGTGGAAGAGGTCGAGCACATTCAGCGTTATGGCGGCACCCGCCACGACGCCGAGGACAAGGGTGATCAGGCTCACGGCCCCTTTTGCCAGGCCCGCGCCGAAGAAGAACAGCACCGCAAGCCCGATCGGGATGAGCAGCGTCAGCCAGAAGCCCTGGTCGCCTGGCAGCAGGCGCAGCAGGGCGACCCCGAGGATCGCGCCGACCGCCGCCCCCAGGATGGCGAGCCGCGAGCCAAAGGCGAGGACCACGAGCCCCAGGGCGATCAGCAGGAAGGGAAACATAGGCCACCTCCACATCGGCGTGGGATGCTCCCACCACATCGGCGTGGGATGCTCCCACTGCTCCCAGGGAGCCTCCGTGGGCGAAGGCTCCGGTCTGTTCCGGACGAGGGCGAGCGCCGCCAGTATGCCGCGGCGCCCCTCAGCGTACCACCCCGCATGCGCCCTGGCATGACGCCGGGGGGTCATTTGCTGATGGCTCGATCAGATCATTCGTCCCAGGGCACGTTGGCCGTCCAGCGCGCCGAGGCAGCGCCGGTCCGCTCCGCCTGATCCTGGTTGACGGGTGATCGCCTATCCGAGTGGATCGGCGATCACATGCTCGGCCGCACCTTGTCGGAGCGGCGGTTGTGCGCTGGCTACCTGGGAACCAACGCGATCTTGCTGGGCGACCGGATTGCGCCGCAGAGCACGGTGGTCGACCCAAATAACTCGGCGCAGTTCATCGTCAGCGATGGCGAGCAGCCAGCGGGCGTAGAACTCCCACGCCTCCTGCCAGTTCGAGAACTCCGGCTCGTTGCTCGCTGATCGCTCTTCTTTGAGCCGCCGCGCCTACGTTGTAGGCTCGCAGACGGCGAATCCGAGCCGCGCATAGAGCCGCTGGGCGGACGCGTTGCCGTCGGTGACGAAGAGCACCAGCTCGGCCTCCCCCGCGGCCCCCAGGGCGGCCAGGCTCCGGCGCAGCACCCGCTGCCCAGGCCGCGGCCCTGAAACGCCGGCGCGACCATCACGAAGGCGACCAGGGGCGCCTCCGCCCAGCGCGTGATCAGGCTGGCCGCGACCACCCGGCCCTCCGCCTCGATCAGGAAGGAGCAGGGCTCCAGGTATGGCCCGTAGGCCCCGCCGAGGGTACGGTCGATCTCGGCCAGGGCCTCCTCCGGCGTCTCGCCCGCGTCCGATGCACGCCTCACACCTCCTCGGTCATCAGCCGGTACACCTGCACGATGAGGTAGCGCGTCACTTTGTGCAGATGCCTGACGAACCCCGCCAGGTAGTCGATGCCCTCGGCCTGGGCTGTGTAGTGCAGGGGGTTCATCACCGTGGAGCGCAGGACCACCAGGCCGTGGGCGTTGTACTCGTGCGACGAGACCCCGATTGACCTGAGGACCGGCTCGATCGACTGGCTCGTGTACTGCCCTTTCTCGAAGGTCGTGTTGGAGACAAAGTACTCCTTCACGTATGGCATCTGGGTGCCCCGGCTCAGCTGGGGGATGTCCAGATCGTCGTGGATGCGCCGGTTGAGCTCATTGATCCACCTGAGCGGCATATCTGTAGGCGCCAGCCTGGCCTCGCGCCAGGCCATCGGCACGGCCACGAAGCAGACGATGTTGGTGTCCGGGTTGAAGAGCGGCTGGAAGGTGAACGGGTACGAGAAGCGGCTCCTGGGGCTCTGGCTGAAGCCGCACGCCTCCTCAAAGGCCGCGAAGTTCTTGCGGTGGTGCTGGAGGTGCCAGTAAAGCTTCTTGGCGTTCAGCAACGTCGTGCGCATGATCTTGCCGTGGCCGTGCACCGTCAGGGGAATAGTCTTGTGGGCTAGCCAGCACGAGGTGGCCGACGCGCCCGACTTCGAGCCCTCCAGAATGTACGGGCCTACGGCCTTGATCTCGACCATGTCGTCGATCGACTTGATGCCCTCGCTCGCGTCGGAGATGTAGCGGGCACGCTGGGTCATCAGCTCGGTCACCAGGCCGTTCTTAAAGGCGATGATACCGGCCGGGTAGGGCACATAGCCCAGCTTATGGGGGTCGATGGTGATCGAGTCGGCGTCGGACATAGCGATCAAGGCCTTGTACACGTCGGGGTTGTCCCAGGCAATCTCCTCCCCACGGTTGTGGCCTGCGCCCGCTCCAGGCCGGCCGCGCACGAAGTCCCACGAGATGGTCTCGCGGGCATTGATCCTCTGTGCAAGCAGGGCGTAGGTCGCGTCGAGGTCGCGACCAGCCGTCGCCTCCAGGCTGTGGCCACAGAACAGGCTGCGGATGTAGCCGCCCCAGGCCGCGTCGATGTGGAACCAGAACGACTGGTTGCGGGCCCGGGCCAGCTGGTCGCGTAGGCCCGCAATCGTGTGGATCGCGTCGACCGCGCCCTCCTCGGTCGTGCCGACGATGCCGATCACGGCCGCGATGTACTCATGCTCGCGCACGTGCTCGAGCATAGAGCGCAGCAGCTCCGTGTTGACGCGAAAGTGGGAGGTCACAGGCACAAGCCGCACGCTGTCCTCGCCGTAGCCGAGGATGTTCGCAGCCTTTTTGATCGAGTAGTGAGCCGCCGCCGAGACGAAGATCAGCGGCCGCATGCCCGTCTGCTTGATCACCGCGTCGCAGCCGCGCAGCTTGACGTTATACTCGCTCGCCTGCACGAAGGCGTTGATGGCGCCGATCACCGCCGTCTGCTCGCGGCCGATCTGCTCCACCTCGAACCGCGCGAGCTTGCGGATCATAAAGATTGACTCGTTCGGTCGTAGGCCGATCAGCTCGCGGTCGCTCAGCTCGCCAATCGGTGCCCGCCGGCCGTCGGCGGTCTTGATCACGAAGTCGAGCCGGTGTTCGGCGCAGTAGCCCCGCACGATGAAGGGCACGAACTGCACCATCCGCGCGACCCAGAGGGCCTCGAGGGTGGCGACGGTCCCGCCCGAGCAGATATGGGCCCAGGCCTTCTGGGGCCTGTAGCCCAGCATGCTGGCCACCATCCGGCCGACCTCGAGCTCGAGCCGGACCGTGACGGGCGCGGCCTCGTCGGTCACGTTGTTGGGGTTGTAGAGCATCCCCGCAAAGTAGCCGAGCACGCTCGGCAGGGTCTGCTCGGAGAGCATATGGGCAATATAGCGGGGCGAGTAAAATGGGAAGTGGGCTTTGAGGTTGTTGAGGATGGAGTCGAGGTCGGTCTTAAGACTGTCCTGCCAGCGATCGTGTCTGCGACGGCGCTCGCGGCTGATGACGATCGGGTCGTTCGGGAAGTAGTTCATCCGCCAGTGGGTATAGTCCTCGAAGATGTAGGCGATCAGCTCGAACCACAGGTCGCTGTGCTCCGCCTTCGGGCCGAGAAACCAGGAGGCCAACGGGGAGTCATTTGGGGTTTCGTCGGCAGGACCGTTGTCGCTCATTGGGCCTCACATCGTTGTAATGCCTGTAGGGCGGGAATCGTAGCGGTCGCGGGGGCGCGCAGGGCCGCGCCCTTCCCTCGTGATGATCGCCAATCCGTGCCAGGCGATGTAGCACGACGCACGCCAGACCGGCGCTCCCGGGCAGCGGCTGCACCTCAAATGTCTGGTCGCGACCACCGAGTATGCCAACATCGCCTCGCGCGCAGCTCGCTACGCCGCCCTGGTCGCAGGTGGTGGGCGTGCCCGAGGCCACAGGCTAACTGGCAGGTGGTACATGTTTTGCTACCGGCGCCTTATCACGTGTCGTGATGGAGCGCGCGCGATCGGGTCGTAGTGCATCGCCATTTCGGCGGTGAGCGGGGCCGCCCTGCTCCTCGGCTAGATCGACCTCCGGATCGGCAGTGGCCCGGTCGAACGTGCCCCGATCAATCAGGGCTTCACGCAGCAGCGACGGCATACGCTCACGATGCCGACCGGCGGGTCGGGCGCCGGCGCTACAGAGAGGGCCGCCAGCCGCCCTCGGGGGAGGAGAGCGCGATGGGCTTCAGGCCGCGGACGATCATCGAGCCCTTTCGGATCAAGAGCGTCGAGCCGATCCGCTCGACCACAGCCGAGCACCGGCGCGCGGCCCTGGCCGCCGCCGGCCACAACCTGTTTCTGCTGCACGCCGACGACGTACTGATCGACCTGCTCACCGACTCGGGCACGGGGGCGATGAGCTCGGCGCAGTGGGGCGGCATGCTCCAGGGCGACGAGAGCTATGCCGGCAGCCGCTCGTTCTACAGGCTCGAGCAGGCCGTGCGCCAGATCACCGGCCTCAAGCACGTCATCCCCACCCACCAGGGCCGCGCCGCCGAGCGCATCCTCTTCGGCACGGTCTGCGGGCCGGGCGATGTGGTGCCGAACAACACCCACTTCGACACGACGCGGGCCAACGTCGAGTTCCGGGGCGCCGAGGCGCGCGACCTGCTCATCGCCGAGGGCCGCCAGCCCGGACTCTACCACCCGTTCAAGGGCAACATGGACCTCGCGCGGCTGGAGGCCACGCTCGCCGAGGTGGGCCGCGAGCGCATCCCGCTCTGCATGATCACCGTGACCAACAACTCGGGCGGCGGGCAGCCGGTAAGCATGGCGAACGTCCGCGCCGTCAGCGCCCTCTGCCACAGCCACGGCATCCCGCTCTTCATCGACGCCTGCCGCTTCGCCGAGAACGCCTGGTTCATCAAGCAGCGCGAGGAGGGCTACGCCGACCTGACGCCGCTCCTGATCGCCCAGGAGCTGTTCAGCTACGCCGACGGCTGCACCATGAGCGCTAAGAAGGACGGGATGGCCAACATCGGCGGCTTCCTGGCCCTGAACGACGACGCCTGGGCCCAGCGCTGCAAAGACCTGCTCATCCTCGGCGAGGGCTTCCCCACCTACGGCGGGCTGGCGGGCTACGATATGGAGGCGATCGCCATTGGTCTCGGCGAGGCCCTCGAGGAGGACTACCTGCGCTACCGGGTGCGCTCGATCGAGTACCTGGGCGAGAAGCTCATCGCGGCGGGCATCCCGATCATCCAGCCGACCGGCGGCCACGCCGTCTACCTCGACGCGGGGGCGCTGCTCCCGCACATCCCGCCCGGCCAGTACCCGGCCCAGGCGCTCTGCGGCGCGCTCTACCTGGCGGCCGGCGTGCGCGCGGTAGAGATCGGCAGCGTGATGTTCGGCCGCCCCCGGCCCGACGGCGGCGAGGAGCCGGCCAGCCTCGAGCTGGTGCGCCTGGCCTTCCCGCGCCGCGTCTACACCCAGAGCCACGTCGACTACCTGGCCGAGGCCCTGGAGTACGTCGCCGCCCGGCGCGAGCAGATCCGGGGCCTGCATATGGTCTACCAGGCGCCCACCCTGCGCCACTTCACCGCCCGCTTCGAGCCCCTGTGAGGGTGTGCCCCGTGTCAGAAAGCTGTCATCTGGGGGCGCAGCGCATTGCCTATACTACAAAGAGACCCCTCATCACTGCTGGCTGCGCCTATGACTCCTCGTCTCGCGCGACTGACATGCGTTCTCTTGGCGATTACGGCAATGCTCGCCGAGCTCTCGTTCTCTCCCCCTGCCCAAGCGGAGGTGCTGCCGCCGCAAGACAAGGGCACCCCCTTCGGCGTCGTCGCCGCGCTCGGCAACCGGGTGCGCAGCGATGAGATCCCCGCCGCCGTCTCCCTCCTGCGCGAGGCTGGCGTCCAGTGGCAGCGTGAAGAGATCTTCTGGGATCGGGTGCAGCAGCAGCCCGGCGGCCCCTACGACTGGGACGGCGACGAGGCCGGCTTCTATAACTACGACCTGGCCATCGGCGCCCAGGCCGAGGCCGGGATCAACGTCCTTGGCCTGCTCGACTACAACCCCGCCTGGTTCAAGGGGAAGAACCCGCGCCCTGATGAGTGGCTCACTGACTGGGGCGACTTCGTCTATAACACGGTAGCCCGGTACGGCCGCGAGCGGCGGCAGATCACCTACTGGGAGCTGTGGAACGAGCCGAATCTTGCCGCCTCCGGCTATGAGAGCGGCCTCTACACGATCGCCGACTTCGTGCGCATCCTCGAGGTCGGGCGGGCGGCGGCCCTGGCCGCCGATCCGAACGCCAGGATCGTGCTCGGCGGCCTGTCGAGCATCTGGGGCGAGCCGCCCTCGCCCCACCACTACGACTACTTTGACTACCTCGACCAGGTTGGCCGGCTCGGCGGCTGGGCCTCTGTGGACGTCATCGCCATCCACCCGTACCGCCCCGACGCCCCCGAGGGCGACGCCTGGCGTCGCGATCAGTCGCTCACCCTGAGCCAGGAGCTGCACCGGCTCGATGGGCTCCTGTGGACGTACGGCCCCAGGCCCGTCTGGATCACCGAGCTTGGCTGGTCCACCAATCAGGGCTGGCCCGGCGTCGACGCGGACACCCAGGCCTTCTTCCTCACTCGCGCCTACCTCCAGGCCCTCGCCCACCCGAGCGTCGAGAAGGTGTTCTGGTACGACTTCCGCGAAGACACCTGGCCGACGGCGCCCTACGATCAGCCGGTCGCCAACGCCCGCGAGGTGGAGTTCCACTATGGGCTGCTCCGCCGCGCCTACCCGCTTGACCCGGCGCAGGGAGGCCTGCGCAAGCCGGCCTTTCTCGCCTACCGGGCGATGACCGAGATGCTGGCCGGCCTGTCGCTGCGCGAGGTGGCCCGCGACGGCGCCGATGGCCTGTACTGGCAGCGCTATGCCGGCGAGACCCGCCGGGTCGATGTGATCTGGCAGACCGACGCGGCCACACCCGTGCTGGAGGTGGCGTGCGCCTGCCGTGAGGCGCTGGTCCGGGCCTGGAACGGTGAGGTGCGCTATGTCCTCACGAGCGTCGATGGGCGGCTGACGCTCCGCCCAGACACTGTGGGCGCGCCCCTCTATATCGAGTATGACCCGCCGGCCCGCAGTGGGCGCCGGTTCGCCGCCACGGGGCACAGCCTGAGCGGCGTCTTCCACACCTTCTGGGAGGCGCGGGGCGGGCTGGCGCGCTTCGGCTACCCGCTCACCGAGGAGCTGATCGAGCCTGAGCCAGGGGGCGGGCGGCCCCGCACGGTCCAGTACTTCGAGCGCGCGCGCTTCGAGCACTTCCCCGAGCTCAGCGGCACGCCGTACGAGGTGCAGCTCACGCGCCTCGGCGAGCAGGCCCTCCAGCGCGAGGGCGTTGACTGGCGCGCGCTTCCGTACGAGTCCGAGGAGCTGCCAGGCTGCCAGCGCTTTCCCGAGACCGGCCGCCGCCTCTGCCCCCCGTTCCTCGGCGCCTGGGAGCAGGCCGGCGGTCTCGACCTCGTCGGCCTTCCGCTGACCGAGGCCTTCCCGACCGCCGACGCGGCGGCCGGCAGATCGCTCACCGTGCAGTACTTCGAGCGCGCGCGCATTGAGTACCACCCCGACCGGGCGGGCACGGCTACCGAGCTCCAGCTAGGGCTCCTCGGCCGCGAGCAGATCGCGCGCTGGGGCGGCATGCCGTAGCTGGCACGGGCCCGTCTCGCGGCGTTAGTGTCTTCGCGGGCACGTTGAGGAATGCGAGCAGCCCTGCATGACAAAGCGCTTCGGCCTGCTCGAGGCGCTCCGCCTGCTACGGCCACGGGCCAGCCGAGCCCCATCGCTGAGGTTCAGCCGTGGGCACGATATCGTCCCTAACAACATCAGCAGGGCCGTCGATATCGACCTCGCCCGCCTCATCGGCCCACGGGGAGGGCGCCCGATTGTACGGGTCGTCCTCGGGGCCGTTGGGGCCGCTCGCCCGAGAGGGGGAGTCGATCCCGGCCTCGTCGCCATAGTAGATCGTCGGCGCGCCCAGGTAGGTGAACTGAAACAGGGCCGCAAGCCGCAGCCGCTCCTTGGCCTCCGCCAGCCCGTGGTCGCCCCGCATCGTCAGCACGTACAGGGCCCGGTTGGTGTCGTGTGAGTCGAGCAGGTTGAGCATCGCCCGCGTGGCCTGGGGCGGGTAGTCCTCACGCACGGCCCGCAGCGCGTGGTCGAACTGGCTCGGCGTGAGGGGGACGATGCGGTTCGCGCCATAATTGTCGTTGTCGGCCCAGTCGCTGCTGTCACGGACGAAGCCGAGCACATTCTTGCGGAACCGATAGTTCATCACGGCGTCGAGCTGCTCGCCCAGAAGAAACCGGCTTGCGTCGTACCAAACCTCGCCGATCAGCGGGCCATCGGCCCGGTAGCCGTTGGCATAGGGGCGAAAGTCTCGCCACCAGCTGTGCGAGATCTCGTCGGCGACATCGAAGCGCCAGCCGTCTGCGCCGCGAGCGGACCACTGGGCGATGGATTGCAGGTAGTCGAGATCGCCTTCGCGAGATCACCGATTCACGGCGCTCCGTCGTCGTCTTGACGCAGCACCTCTTGCGCGGCGACCCCGCCTCGCAGGAAGCCTTCGGCCGCGAGCGCTGCGCCGACCAAGCCCTGCCCCCTGCCAGCGGCCCCTACAGGCCGCCATCGGCGACGCCGACATAGACGACCTCGTGGCCGAGCGCGGCATCGGCCAGGCGCACGCCCCGATCTGGTGCGCATGGTCCGCGACCGCTCCCTTTAGTTAAGCGACAGCTAAGTAATAGTTAAGCGTGCATTGAGAAAATCGATACATAGGGTAAGAAGCGCAAGCAGCCGCTCAAGCAGGTCGCTTCATCCTGGGGCTCAAGCCCCTGGGTTTCTGCGCCTGAAGGCAGGCAGTTGTGACCCCTTCACAGTTGGCGGATCTGGAGATAACCCTGCACCGCGACAAGGAAGTCGGCTACTCCGTCGACCTGCGGTTCGAGCACAATGATGTCACGAGCCATCTCCTGCAAAACCCGATCACGGCGATCAGCTTTGACCGAGAGCGCTTGCGCGCGCTCGCCCTCGACACGCCCGCGTACGGGCACGCTCTGGGCGAGATGCTCTTCGCCGGCATCGTCCACGAGAAGCTCGTTGAGTGCCGCGCGAAGCTGCAAGGGCTCCCGATGCGCGTCCGGCTCGTCATCGGCACGGACGCCAGCGAGCTGCAAGGGCTGCGCTGGGAGACCCTTCGCGACCCGGAGGACGGCAGCGACCTCCTCGGCGCGCGCACCCCATTCTCGCGCTACGTCTGCACGACCATCGATAGGGATGCCAGCTGGCAGTACCGGGAGAGGCTGCGGACCCTGATTGCCGTCGCCAACCCTCGTGGCATCACACAGTACGGGATCTGCCCGATTGACACGTCAACCTATCTCAGCATCGCGCGTCAGATCGTGGGCCCCCAAGAGTGCACCGAGCTGACCGAAGATCAGGCGAGCCTCGACAACCTGATCGACAAGCTCAGGCTCGGCTGCGACCTGCTCTACATCGTCGCGCACGGCGGCATCTCTGACGGCGAGCCCCACCTAGCCCTTGCCGGGGGCGATGGCGAGGTGGCCTTCGCGCCCGCCCAGAGCCTGGTCCACTGTATCCGCAATCTCGATGAGGTGCCCCGGCTCGCGATCCTTGTGTCGTGCGAGAGCGCCGGCGCCGAGCAGGACACGGACCAGACCGAGCCTATGCCGCTCGTCGCCCTCGGCCCGCTGCTCGCCGAGGCCGGGGTCCCCGCGGTCATCGCCATGCAGGGCTGCATCTCAACCGAGACCGCGACCCGCTTCCTCGAGGTCTTTGTCGAGACCCTGCGGCAGACCGGCATCATCGACATCGCGGCCGCCTTCGCGCGCGACAGCGTCCACGACCGGCCCGACGCCTGGATGCCAGTGCTCTTCATGCGCTCGAAGAGCGGGCTCCTCTGGTATCGACAGCAGCCCACGAACGATCGACCGCAGTTCGACAAGTGGAAGACGCTGATCCAGCACCTCAAAGCAGGCACCTGCGTCCCGATCATTGGGCCCGGCCTGCTCGAGCCCCTGATCGGCTCGACCAGTGAGATCGCGGCCCGCCTGGCCCAGCGACACGACCTGGAGCTGGAGTCACCGGCGCGGGAGAACCTGCCGCAGGTCGCGCAGCTGCTTGAGCTGCGCATGGACCGGACCGCCATGCGCCGCGAGATCGCGGATGTGCTGTACGAGGAGCTGGCGCGCCGCAGCGGCGGCGTCTGGCCGGACGACAAAGATACGAGGCCGCTGCACGAGCGGCTCAGACAGGCGAGCGAAAAGATCTGGAGGGGCGGGTTCGACCCCTACCAGGCGCTGGCGAGCTTCCCCCTCCCGCTCTTCGTCAACGCCGCCCCGGACTCCCTGCTCGAGTTCGCCCTGGAGAGCATAGGCAAGCAGCCGCACATCGTGCTCTGCCCCTGGTCGAACGAGCTCCACTGGGCAAACGGCGCCATCCCCTTCAATGAGCCGGGGCTCGCTACGATCGATCGCGAGCCTGTTGGAGGCCACTGCAAGCTCCGTATGCATCGGTCGTTCGTCCCCGACGAACTGAGCCCGGTCGTCTACCATCCATTCGGCCTCTTCCAGGTGCCGCCCTCGCTGGTGCTGACGGAGGACGACTACTTTCAGTACCTGGTCGGCAACACCAAGAACCAGAACAAGATCCCCCCGGCCGTGCGCTATGGGCTCACCGCGTCCTCGCTGCTGTTCCTGGGCTTTCAGCTCGACGACTGGGGGTTTCGCGTGCTGCTCCGCGAGATCCTTAAGCTCGATAGACGAGCGCTGCGCGAGGAGCTCACCCACGTGGCAGTCCAGCATGTGGCCCTCCAGCACGTGGCCGTCCAGATCGACCCGTCGACCTTATCGAGGACGGTGCAGCAGCGCGTCGAGTACCTCGAGGAGCAGTTTCGGGCCTACCACATCACGATCTACTGGGGCTCGACGAGCGAGTTTATCCGTCATCTCGAGGACGAGTATGACCACATCGCGCGAGCGACGCTCGCGAACCGCGTCGTCAATCACTGAGCGGGGAGGCGGGCGTCGCGCCGCGATGCCTTCATCCGCGGGCCGCGCAGCAATCCACGCCTCGCCTGAGCTCCGACACCCGCTGTGCCGCGGGGCACGCGAGGAGCACGATTATGACCGAGGCGCTATTCCCCAGGAACCCCTATATCGGCCCGCGCTCGTTCCAGAACGGTGAGCGGCTGTACGGCCGGGAGCGCGAGCTGCGGACGCTCTTCTACCTGCTGTCCGTGGAGCGGGTGGTCCTGTTCCACTCGGTGTCGGGAGCGGGCAAGACCTCGCTCATCCAGGCGCGGCTCATCGACATGCTCAAGCGCGAGGGCTTTCACGTGCTGCCCATTATGCGCGTCGGCGCTGAGCCATACGCCGACCTTCAGACGGCCCGGGCCGACGCGCAGCCGGCCGGCAACCGCTACGTCCAGAGCGCGCTCCAGGCCCTCGAGGAGCCGCTCGCCCCGGCCCAGCGAGTAGCCCCCGATAGGCTCGGCCGCCTGACGCTCGGCAAGTATCTGCGGCAGCGCCCGGGCGCGCTTGACGACCACTCCCGGGAGGTGCTGATCTTCGATCAGTTCGAGGAGATCCTGACGGCTGAGCCGAACGACCGGGCCGCCAAGGATGACTTCTTCGCCGAGGTCGGTGAGGTGCTGCGCGACCGCAGGCGCTGGGCCCTGTTCGTCATCCGCGAAGAGTACCTGGGCGCGCTCGAGCCGTACGCCCACTTCATCCCCGGCAATCTCGACTGCCGCTTCCGGCTCGACCTCCTCGACGTGAGCGCCGCCCACTTTGCGATCCGTCAGCCCGCCGCCGCGAGCGGCGTCGACTTCACCGCCGAGGCCGCCGCGCGCCTGGTGGACAACCTGCGCACGATCCACTTCCAGCGGCAGGATGGGACGGCGGAGATCCGGCTGGGGGCCTACATCGAGCCGGTGCAGCTCCAGGTGGTCTGCCGGCAGCTCTGGGAGGCCCTCGCGCAGCGCCAGAGCCAGAACGAGCACCTGCTCGCGCAGCTGCTGACCCAGCCTATCGACTGCCAGAACGAGCACCTGCTCGCGCAGCTGCTGACCCAGCCTATCGACTGCCAGAAAGCGAGCGCGCTCGGCGCCCCCACCGCCCCGGCGACCCCGCCGCGCATCAACGTCGAGGATCTGAGTGTGGTCGGCGATGTGGACCACGCCCTGTCGAGCTACTACGATGAGCAGATCCGCGCCGTCGTGGCGAAAGGCGTGCGCGAGCGCTTTCTGCGCGAGTGGATCGAGCGCTGGCTCATCACCGGCGAGGGCCTGCGCTCCCAGGTGCTGAGGCGGGCTCGTGAGACTGAGAAGCTGCCCGATGAGGCCCTCGCCCTGCTCATCGACGCGCACCTTGTGCGCGAGGAGCGGCGGCTTGGCGGGAAGTGGTGCGAGCTGACCCACGACCGGCTGATCGAGCCGATCAGGCAGAGTAACCAGGAATGGCTGGCGCGGCACCTTCACCCGCTCCAGGTCCAGGCGGGGCTCTGGCTGCGGCAGGGTGAGCCCAAGAGCATGCTTCTGCGCGACGACGCCCTCGACGGCGCGGTCAGGTGGGCGAGGGAGAGCGCGGCCGAGCTCACCCGGGACGAGCGGCGCTTTCTTCGGGCGAGCCGGGAGGCGCAGCGGCAGGCGGAGCAGCTGCGCCTGGCGCGGCTGCGCGAGCAGCAGAACGCCCGGCGCATACGCAGGCTCGGCCTGACGGTCGGCGGGCTGGGGGCGGTGAGCATCGTGCTGGTGGCTGTGATTTTGCAGCTGCAGCAGCTGCAGTACAAGCAGGAGCAGCAGCACCAGCAGCAACTGCAGCAGCAGCAGCAGCAGATCAGCTTGCTGAAGATGAAGCTTGATTCGAAGCAGGGGGAGATAATTACGGCATATGCTCTTGTCGAGACGGTGCGCGTCAAGCTAGACACGGGCGACCGCGCGGCTATGCTCACTGCGACCACAGCGCGGCAGACAATTATGGCGGCAAATGCGACGGTCGTTCAGATCCGGAAGACAATCGACCAGCAAGAACAGCCAGCGCAAACCCCCGTCGCGCCGCCCTCCCCTAGCAGTACGCCCCTCGCGCCGCCGACAAAGCCGCAGGGCCCGGGGCCGGTCAATAGTTGGCCGACAGCTACGGAGCGGGATCCGGTCGATCTCACCCCCATAGGCACGTCATCTACGCCCACCGAGACGCCGACCACACCTACCGAGACCCCGACCACCCCCACCGAGACCCCGACCACCCCCACCGCGCCCCCCTCGACGACAACGCCCGGCGCGACCCCGAATCACACCGAGGCGTCGCCCGCGCCCGGCGTTGGGCTGACCCCCGCCGAGCCACCCTCGGCCACGACACCCGGCGTGGGGCTGACCCCCGCCGAGCCACCCTCGGCCACGACACCCGGCGTGGGGCTGACCTCGACGTCCGGCGACATACCGCCGACGCCCGTGGAGCCGACACCGCTGTCCCCGGCACCGACCGAGGCACTGCTGCCGACGCCCGCGGATCCGGCGCCACTTTCGACAGCCACACAGATCTCTGGGAGCTTACCGCCGAGGCGCGCAGATAGCAGTATCTGCGGCAGGCACGAGGGCCGCGCGATCGACTTCCGCGAGGGCGCTCTGACGGCAGCAGCGCTGGCATTCAGCCGCGACTGGCTAGAAGGCATCTACCTGTCGGGGGCAGCCAGCAAGACTCACACCGGGAGCTCGCGTCAAAGCTCTGCCATTTGACTGAGTAGGATCAGCCGCCGGACCGATAGCACAAAAAGAACATCCGGTCTATAATCCCCTGACGCGCCCAACTCTCAATGCAGTACACTTAGCGCCCCGAGAAAGGATACCCATGCGGCCCTCCTCCCCGGCCCGGGCAGGGCGGCGGGAGTGGCTCGGCCTTGCCGTGCTCCTGCTCCCCACCCTGCTGATCGTGATGGACCTCACCGTGCTGCATCTGGCTGTGCCGCACCTCAGCGCCGACCTCGAGCCCAGCAGCGCCCAGCTCCTCTGGATCGTAGACATCTACGGCTTCCTCATCGCGGGCTCGCTGATCACGATGGGCAACCTGGGCGACCGCATCGGCCGGCGCCGGCTGCTGCTGGCGGGCGCTGCGGCCTTCGGGTTCGCCTCAGTGCTGGCCGCATTCGCGCCCACCGCCGAGCTGCTGATCGCCAGCCGCGCCCTGCTCGGGGTCGCCGGCGCCACCCTGATGCCCTCCACGCTGGCCCTGATCCGCACCATATTCCAGGACCCGGCCCAGCGCAGCGTCGCCATCGGCATCTGGGTCTCGGGCTTCTCGGCGGGCAGCGCGATCGGCCCGCTGATCGGCGGCGCGCTCCTGGAGTACTTCTGGTGGGGCTCGGTCTTCCTCCTCGGCGTGCCGGTGATGCTCCTGCTGCTCGTGCTCGGCCCGCTCCTGCTGCCAGAGGCCCGCGACCCCGGCGCGGGCCGGCTCGACCTGACAAGCGCCGCGCTCTCACTGGCCGCCGTGCTGCTGGTCATCTTCGGCGTCAAGCACAGCGCGCAGACAGGGCTCGACGCGTCTGCGGCCCTGACGACCCTGGCCGGGCTGGCCCTCGGCGCCGTCTTCGTGCGGCGTCAGCGGCGCCTGGCCGACCCGCTGATCGATCTGCGCCTGTTCCGCATCCCCGCCTTCAGCGCCTCGCTCGCGATATACACCCTGGGCGTCTTCGTCTCTTTCGGCGCGTTCCTGTTCATCGCCCAGTACCTGCAGCTGGTCGTGGGGCTGTCGCCGATGCAGGCCGGGCTGTGGTCGGTGCCGGGGGCCCTCGCCTCGATCGCGGGCTCCAACGTGGCGCCGGTGCTGGCGCGCCATCTACGCCCGGCCTACGTGGTGGCGGGCGGGCTGGCCCTGGCGGCCCTCGGCTTCGCGCTGATGGTCCCGATCGGCACGGCCTCCCTCGGCCTCGTCGTCGCCGGGTGGAGCATCATCTCGCTCGGCTTCGGGCTGACCTTCACCATCAGCACCGACCTGGTCGTGGGAAGCGCGCCCCCCGAGCGGGCAGGGGCCGCGTCGGCGATCACCGAGACGGGCGCCGAGCTGGGCGGGGCCCTTGGCATCGCCGTGCTCGGCACCCTGGGCATGGCGGTCTACCGCGGCCGGGTGGCGGCCACCTTGCCCCCCGACACGCCCTCCGCCGCCGCGGCGGCCGCGCAGGACACCCTTGGCACGGTCGTGGCCCAGGCCGCGCGGCTCCCCGACGGGGTCGGCGACGCGCTGCTGGCGGCCGCGCGGGCGGCCTTCACCCAGGGGCTGCAGCTGCTCGCCCTGATCGCCGCCGTCGTCATGGCCGGGCTGGTGGTCGTGGCCCTGGTTATGCTGCGTGACGTCGCCATCGGTGGCGAGCCCGCGGCGCACATGGACGACCATGCTCCGCCCGCCGGCGAGCCCCACCATCAGCTGGAGTCCACCGAGACGCCGGCGTGACGGCAAGGGCGGGGCCTGCGGCAGAGCAAATACCACCGATAGCAGGAGGTCCATCGAGATGCGAATGGTAGATCACCACGAAGTAATCTCCGACCTGCGCTCGGCGCTGAGCGGGCGGGTGATCACGCCGGATGACGCCGGCTACGACGAGGCGCGCACCGTCTTCCCCGGGGGGATCGACCGCCGGCCGGCGCTCATCGCCCGCGTCGCAAATACGGCCGACGTCGCGCACGTGATCGCGCTCGCGCGGGAGAGCGGGCTGGAGCTCGCCGTCCGCGGCGGCGGCCACAGCGCCGTCGGGCACGGCGTCTCTGACGGCGGGATCGTGCTCGACCTCACGGGCATGAAGGGGCTGGAGATCGACCCCGAGCGCCGCACCGCGTGGGCGGAGACGGGCCTGACCGCGGGCGAGTACACCGCGGCAGCCGGGGCCTACGGCCTCGCGACCGGGTTCGGCGACACCGGCTCGGTCGGGATCGGGGGCATCACCCTGGGTGGCGGCGTCGGCTACCTCGTCCGCAAGCACGGGCTCACCATCGACAGCCTGCTGGCCGCCGAGCTGGTCACGGCGGACGGCCAGCTCCGCCGCGTGGACGCCGAGGCGCACCCGGACCTGTTCTGGGCGATCCGCGGCGGCGGCGGCAA
>JAAXUL010001328.1 GCA_013336035.1 Chloroflexales bacterium | reverse complement strand
GGAAACTATGGATCAGTTGACGCTGGCTGACGCCGCGAGGATGGTGCTCCTCGCTGTCGCACCGCTGATTGCCGGCGATGCCACCGCCACGGGCAGCGATGACGCCACCGACACGGCGACGGAGCCCCTTGTGCGGGATTGGGAGGCTGTCGAGGCGCGCTTCAGGCGCGAGCTGTCCGCCGCCGAGCGGGCCGGGCTGGCGCGAGCGGCCGAGGTTGTGGTAGAGGCTCTGACCGGCCAGCCCAAGGCCGCGCGCGCGCTAGACTACTTCCGCGCCGACCCGCAAGACGACGAGGCCCAGCATATCCTTGAGGGCCAGATGGTCGCGGTCTTCAGGTCCGCGCCCGACGATCTGACCGCCCTCGCCAACACAATCGCCGCCATACACCTCCTGCACCCGATGGCGGGGGGCCGCGCCCCCCTCCCGTCGGCTCTGAGCGCCGACGGCGTGCACTTCAGCTACGGCCACGCCTTGATCATCGGCGTCGACGCCTACGCGAACCAGCAGCTGCGCGCCGCCGGCGACACCGCGGCGAACGACGCCCGCGCCCTCGCCACCCTGCTGCGCGACCCACGGCTCGCCGCCTACCCCGAGGATCATGTCCACGTGCTGGTGGATGGCAAGGCCACCCGCGACCATATCCTCGACGCGCTGGAGGAGCTGGCCTACCGGGTGGACGGCGGCACCGCGCTGATCTACTTCGCCGGCCATGGCGAGCTGCTCGGCGACAGCTACGCGCTGCTGCCCTACGACGCCGACCTGCGGCACCTGGCCGAGACTGCGCTGACCGCCGAGATCTTCCAGCGGCGGGTGGCGAAGGTGCGCGAGCGCGCCCGGCAGGTGGTCGTGCTGCTGAACTGCTGCCACGCGGGCGCCCCTGCTGAAGGCGGCCCGTCTGGCGCGGCGCCGCCCCCGGCATTCTACCGGCCCCTGGCGAGCGGCAGCGGGCAGGCCGTTATCTCAGCCTCGCGCCCGGCGCAGCAGGCGGGCGCCCGCTCGCACGCCAACAGCATGCACACCGTTTTCGGCGTGCACCTGCTCGACGCGCTGGGCGGCAAGGCGCCGGGCACCGGCGTCGGTATCGGCGTCCTTGAGCTGTTCGCGCACCTGCGCGCTAATGTGCCCGCCGACGCGCGGTACACCCACGACCATGGGCAGCCCCTCGTCCAAGAGCCGCTTATGTACGCCGGCCAGATCGACGATGACTTCGTGGTGGCGCTGCGCCCCGGGTGGCATGGCGCCTCTGTGGGCACCGATCCAGAGGTGCGCCGCCTGGCCGAGCTTGAGCTGCAGCTGGAGGCCTGCTGCAGCGATGTGGCCGTGCCCCCGTCGCTCGTAGAGGAGCGGGACCGGCTGATCGGGGCTCTGGCCAGGTAGCTCGCCGTCGCAGAAGCGTAAAGAACGACGGGAGGCGATTGCCTATCGCCTCCCGTCGCTCTTTGTCCCAGGATAATGAGTCGGTTGTGTGATAAACTGGTGTATGTTCGGATGTAATGGCAGGGGCCTTGCAAGTGACAGAGCTAGAGTAGCTGCACACCGGAGCGAGATCGCGTGCTTGAGCAGCCTCTGTCAGGAGGGTGATGATCGAGCTGCTGTCGCAAACATATGCCTACTTTCTCGATAACCAGGCCCGCTTCTGGGCTGAGCTGGGGCGCCACCTGACCCTGAGCGGCTGCGCCCTGGCGATCAGCCTGATCCTCTGTATCCCCCTGGGGATCTGGGCAGCCCACCACACCAGCCTCGCCCAATACGCCATCAACGCCATCGGCACCATGCGGCTCATCCCCAGCCTTGCCATCCTCTTCCTGGCCCTACCTTACCTCGGCACCGGTTTTGGCCCGGCCCTGGTCGCCCTGACCGTGCTGGCCCTGCCGCCCGTGCTGATCAACGTGTATGCCGGGATCCTGGGCGTCGAGCAGGCCGTGGTCGAGGCCGCCCGCGGCATGGGGATGACCCCGCGCCAGCTGCTAGTGCAGGTCGAGATCCCGCTGGCCCTGCCGGCGATGATCGCCGGCATCCGCACCGCCGCGGTCGAGGTGATCGCCAGCGCGACCCTGGCGGCCTTCATCGGCGCCGGCGGGCTCGGTATCTTTGTCACGCGGGGCTTCGCCCTCTTCGAGCCCCGGATTATGCTAGTCGGCGCCATCCCGGTCGCGGCCCTGGCGCTGCTCAGCGAGGTGGCCCTCGGCCTGATCGAGCGGCGGGTCTCTCCGCCACGATCAGCGCCGTAGAACCATAGGCGCAAATGCTCAGGCACAGGAGGAACGATGAAGCGTTTGTCAAGCCCGACACGGATCGCGCAGTCGCTGTTGGTCCTGGCCCTGACCTTGCTTGCGGCGTGCGGCCAGCCCGCCGCCGCGCCCCCGACGGC
>JAAXUL010000488.1 GCA_013336035.1 Chloroflexales bacterium | reverse complement strand
CTCGGCTGGGCTCGCTTGGGGGGCGATGGGCTTGGTACTCATCGTTCGGTCCTTCTACCGCCCTCGTTTGCAACGGGTTTCCCAGGGCGATCTGTCCAAGGCCATCGTAGCACATAGGGATGCGCATCAGGGCCGGCACGGCCCGGCCGGCGACGGCGTAGGGGTGCTCGCTGCCGGCAGGGGTGTGGGCGGTCTGGTTGCGGGCCCACCGTTCGTAGGTCGCGCCGTCCATGTCGAGGATCTCGGCGCGGGCGCGGCCCTCCCACGCGCCGAAGTCCATCTCGCGCAGGTCAGCCAGGACGGTGGGCTCCAGGTTGTGCCAGGACGCCGTCGGGGCCGCCGTGTCCCGCGCCCGCTGGAGCGGGCTGCAGTAGACGGCGGCCAGGGGCACTGCGCGCAGGGCGCGGGCGAGGGCTTCCGCCTGGGCCTGGCCCGCTTCCGAGAGCGGGACGTCGGTGCTGCCACAGAAGTAGTCCTCGCGGCTCAGGCTCGTCTCCCCATGACGTGCCAGAAGGATGGTTGTCGCGTTCAAGGCGGTCCTTTCGTGATGGTGTAGCTACCCGGTTCGAACCTCCGCTCCAAGATACACATTTCATTCCCTTGGGACAACATCCAGATTCCCGACTCGGACCGGAAAATAACCACCGACCGCATGCGGGAGTGCTCGGCGGGAAGGACTGGGCCTTTCTCATGCACACCCTGAGCCAGGCGCGCGCGATCGTGCAGGGAGGCGCCGGCTCTGGTAGGATGTCCAGAGCAGAAGCGGAGGCGCACACCTGTGGATGACCTGGCCCGCACGCTCAGCAAGATGTTCCTGGTGCTGGTGCTGCTGTTCGGCAGCCCGCCGGTGGCGCGGCTGGCCGACCGGGTGCGGCGCCCGACCATAAAAAGACTCCTACGCTATAGCTAGTACGCCAACGCCACGGCGCGGGGACTGTCCGCCTTTAGGCGGCAGGGGAAGCGCCGGGCAACCAGTTTCTTGCAGAAACGCCGTGTATATGGTAGAATTTATGTGCTATGCAGCGAACTATCCGCGTGAAGCTCTCCCCCTCTACGGCACAGGCCGAACTGCTGGCCGAAACCAGTCGTCTGTTCACGGCTGCCTTTAATGCCGTGTGCCGCGTGGGGTGGGAGCAGAAGATCACGAACGGTGTCGATCTGCATCACGCGACCTACTACCCCTCCAAGGCTGCCTACCCTACGCTCGTCTCGGATCTGTTGGTGCAGGCGCGGGTCAAGGCGACCGAGGCCGTCAAGAGCGCGATTGCCTTGCAGAAGGCCGGACGCAAGGTTGGGATGCCGCAGTCGGCAGCCTGCCCTCCTCGCTATAACGTACATACCTACAAGGTGGACTGGGAACGTCAGACCGTGCGCATGTCTACCACGGGCGGGCGGCAGACGATCCGCTTTGACATACCCGACTACTGCGTCCAGTACGCGGGCTATCCGGTCGACACGGCAGACCTGATGAACCAGGATGGGGTCTGGTGGCTGCATGTGGTCGTCACCGTGCCCGCCCCCGCTGTGGAGCCGACCGAAGAGGTTGTTGGCGTCGACCTGGGGCTGGCGCAGCCCGCCGTTACCTCGAACAACCAGTTCCTCGGCAAGCGGGTCTGGAAGGACATTGAGGGGCGGCTGTTCTACCTGAAACGGCAACTCCAGCGCAAGGGCACCAAGAGCGCCAAGCGGCACTTGCGCAAGGTGCGCGGGAAGCAGGCCCGCTTCCGTCGTGACTGCGATCACGTCCTCTCCAAGCAGATCGTTCAATCGGCGCAGCCCGGCGCAACGATTGTGCTGGAGAACCTGACCGACATTCGGAAGCGGTCGAAGATCCGTAAGCAGACCAAGACGAGCCGCCGAGTGCATAGTTGGTCGTTCGCGCAGATCAAGGGATTTGTGGAGTACAAAGCCGAGGGACGGGGTTGTACGGTGGCTGGGGTAGACCCCCGGCATACCTCGCAAGCCTGTAGCTGCTGCGGGCATATTGTCCGCAACAACCGCCGTTCCCGTGGCCGGTTTGTGTGTCGGAAATGTGGCTATGAGCTGCATGCTGACCTCAATGCGGCCCGCAATATTGCGGCGAAGTACCATGCCAGTGTCGCTATATGTGATGCTGGCGGGCTGCCTGTCAACCAGCCAATCGTGCCCACCTCGACGCTGCTGGCGTTGGAGTGAGGCGCAAGCTGTCGCGTTTACGCGACAGTCAGTTGACTGCGCTCGTGATGCCGCTCCGGCCCAGGGGCGGCTCACGCGCTACCAACGATGGGGAAGATGCTGCCGCGACGGCGTGGCCGGAGGCGTGGCCCCCCAGCCCACCTTTCTCGCCAGCGCGGGAGCAGAGCCGCACCGAGCGGATCTACTTCCCCGTGCGCGCGGCCTAGCCTGGCGTGTTGCGGGCGCTCTCCTGGCCGCTTGCCGGCAGGTGGGTGGCGCGCCAGATGCGCTCGGCGCTCTTGCGGCCGATCCCAGGCGCTCGCGCCAACTCCTCGACGGAGGCGCACATCACGGCGGCCGGGGTGCCGAAGTGGGCCAGCAGCTGGCGAGCCCGCCGCGGCCCCACGCCGGGCAGCCCCTCGACCAGGTAGGCCGCGTACAGCTCCTCCACCAGGGGCTTCGGCTCGCGCAGGCTCACCGGCTGCCCCATGCGCTCCTGCGCGTGGCGCGCCATCAGCCGCAGGAGCGCGGCGCTCTCCTCCACCCCGCTCACCTGGAGCACGGTCACCCCTTCGCGGACGACCAGGAAGGCCAGGGCGCCCCGGATAGCCTCCTGGGCGATGCTGTGCGGCACGGCGGTGAGGTCGCCCTCGATGAGCAGGATGGCCCGCGGGAAGAGGGCGCGCAGACGGGCCGCCTGCCCGAAGAGGCGCCGGTCAAGGATGGAGGCGACGAAGTCAGCGGCGGTCTTGCGCTCCACGGCGACCTCGTCGGCCAGCACGTAGTCGCCGCTCGGCAGCGCGCCGAAGCGCAGCGTGAGATCGGGGTAGGCCGCCAGGAGCGCGGGCACAGGGCTCCCCTGCTCGCGCATATCCACCTGGATGATGAGGGGGCTTGCCCGGTCGGGCGCCTGCGTCTCAAGGGCGTGCTCGCTCATGGCGCTGCTCCTGCGGGGTGGGCGGGACTGCCGGCGAAGGGGAAGTGGCTGGCCGGCTCCCAGGGGCCGCCGCGGTAGCGCCAGAGCCGCAGGCCCTCGCCGCGCCCCTGAAGGGGTTGCCAGCAGGCTGCCAGCTTGTCGTGCAGCTGCCGGGCGCGCGCAGGAGCCACCTTGTTCTGGATCGTGACGTGGGGCCGGTAGCCCTGGCGGTCCTGGGGCGTGAGCCAGGGCGCCCAGCGCCGCGCGAGCTCCTGGCGCTGGGCGACAAGGGCGGGGCTCGCCACCTCCAGGGCGACCCCACGCCCGAGGAAGCGTACCGCTGCGATGGTGAGCGCGAACGGGGCGGCGCCTGCGGCACACTCCACCAGGTCGGCCGTGATCTGCCCAACGGCCGCGCCGGGCAGCGCGTGGAAGAGGGTGAGGTGGGCCGGCACCAGGTTGCGCTCCGGCGGGAAGTGCGCGGCGCGCAGGCCGTTCAGTACGGCAAAGGTCGCCGGGTCAAGCTCCAGGGTGAGGATCAGGGGCGTCGGTTCTTCCATCACGCAGCCTCCGCACCAGCCTGCTCGCCCCCTCGCTGGCAAGAGCGAGGCCAGAAGCCCAGCAGCATCGCCCAACCCTGGGCCCGCCGAGCGTAGCGCCTGGAGCATCAGGGGCGCAACGTCAGGGCTGCGGGGTGGCCCAGGACGCAGTACACTGGATGAGGAGTGATGGCGCACCACACGCAGGGGGAAGCTACCTATGGCAGCTGTGCAGATCGCGCTGCTGCGCGGTATCAACGTCGGCGGACAGAACAAGCTCGCGATGGCGGAGCTCCGGGCGTGCTGTGCCGAGCTGGGCTGGCAGGCGGTGCAGACCTACATCCAGAGTGGCAACCTGGTCTTTCAGGCAGACGGCCCCGTGGCGCACCTGGAGGCCGCCCTGGAGCAGCGGATCGCGGAGCGCCTTGGCCTCACCATCCCGGTCATTGTGCGGGGTGTGGCAGCCTGGGCCGCCTACGTGCCTGCCAATCCCTACCCCGACGCCTCGCGCGACGCGCCGGAGCGAGTGATGCTGGCCCTCGCGAAGGCCCCGCCGAAGGAGGGCGCGGCGGCCGCGCTGCGCGCGCGTGCAGCCAACGGCGAGCAGATCACGCAGGTCGGTGACGCCCTGTGGGTCTACTACCCGGAGGGGGCGGGGCGCTCGAAGCTCACGCCGGCCCTCTTCGACCGGATGGCTGGCGCGCCGGTGACCGCCCGCAACTGGCGCACTGTGCTCAAGCTTGCGGCACTCGCCGAGGCGACGGGGCACCTGTAGGCGCATAGACCAGCACTCACAGCAGGTGTTCCAGCCGAGGTGCGTATGAGACGCCCAACGATCGTGAACTCCACCCGCCTCGCGGGCATGCTCGCCGTGGGCCTCGCCGGTCTCGTCCTATGGCTTCTCAGGGGGGCGCTGCGGCTGCGTGAGCGGCTGCGTGCGCCGGAGCACAACCCTGACGTGTTTCTGGCGCAGGGGCGGCCGCCTCCCGGCCAGACGGTGGTCGTGTGCGCAGGGGACAGCCTGACCCATGGGGTCGCGAGCGCCGACTACCTCGCGCTGCTGCGGCAACGCTTTGCGGGCGCGGGCTACACCTTCGTCAATGCGGGCATCAACGGCAACCTCGCCTACAACGTCGCGCAGCGCCTCGACGCGATCATCGCCTGCCGCCCCGACGTGGTCACTCTGCTCATCGGCACCAATGACGTCAACGCCACTGTCAGCCAGGCCTGGGAGCAGAGCTACCGCGAGGAGCAGTACCTCCCTGAGCAGCCGACGCTGACCTGGTACTGCCAGA
This sequence comes from Chloroflexales bacterium, assembly GCA_013336035.1. Taxonomy (GTDB): domain Bacteria; phylum Chloroflexota; class Chloroflexia; order Chloroflexales; family Chloroflexaceae; genus CAIWXH01. The sequence goes on along the minus strand of JAAXUL010000488.1, from coordinate 1,397 downwards.
ACCTGGAGCAGATCATCGACCGCCTCCAGCAGGAGACCGCGGCCCAGATCGCGGTGCTCAGCCTGCCCATGCTGGGGGAGCATCTGGAGAGCGCGATCAACGGGCGGGTCAGGGCCTATAACGCCGCCCTCCAGGCCATCACCACCCAGAGGCGCGTCACCTATCTCCCGCTGCACGAGACCCTGGTCGCCTCGCTTCCACCACATCACGCCCCCCCGCCCTACACGGGCAGCAAGGCCCTCGTGTTCTGGACAGTCATCAAGCACTACCTCCTGGGACAATCCTGGGAGGCGCTCTCGGCTGCGCAGGGGTTCCACTTCCCGACCAAGCATATCCACCTCAACGAGCGGGGGGCCCCGGTCATCGCGGGGCTGATTGGCGAATTGCTGATCAGCCTGCGCGCAAGCTCCCCGCCTCCTCACCGTTGACGTTTCAGGATGCCCCCGCAGCGGGCGGAACGCGAGCGCGCTCCTGGACGTCGTAGCTATCAGGTGCGCAATCTCCTTCGTTGAGGGTCCCTATGCTTCGCTTCTTCCGCCCCCACTGGCCCGGGCGACGACCGTGGCCCTGGGCCCTCGGACTCCTGCTGGCGCTGCTCATCTGTGCTGGCGGGTATGGCGCCCTCCAGCTCCATCAGCGCGCGCTCGCGGCGAGCGCGATGACGCGGACGATCTGCATCGCGCTCGAAACCTCCCCGCGCCTGCGGCTCGGCATCGTCTGGACTGCGCCCATCTTCAGCTACATCCCGTCGCTGATGCTGGCACCCCACAAGGCGTGCGTGGAGATGCCCTTCTCGCTGGCGCCAGGGGCGTCGCCCTGGCTGCCCAGGGAGTGGCTGCTGATCCCCTGAGCGGGCGCGGCCCATGGCGCCAGCGTGGTCAGGTCGATCCTGAGTGCTGGCGGGAGCGGATCGCCTGCGCCGCCTGGGCCGCGGCCGTCTTCAGGCGCACGTGCTCGAACCCGTTGGCGACGGCGACCCACCCCTCGTCGTGGACCTGGATCGCGGCGAGGGCCGGCAGGCTCGCGCGGGTGCCGAGGACGGCGAGGGCCCCGATCGCCGCGTGGCGGAGGTACGGGTTCGGGTTGGCCAGCAGGTCGAGCAGCGCGGGCTCGGCGCGCGGGTCTTCGAGCCGCCGCAACGCCTCGATGAGCGCGATCTGCGCCAGCGGCTCGGCCTCCCGCAGCAGCGCGATCAGATCGGGCACCGCCTCCCGATCCTGGAGGGCGGCCAGAGCCCCGGCCGCGGCGAGCCGGGCTGCTGGGGTGGGGTCGGCGAGCAGCGACCGCAGCGCGGGGATGGCGTCTTGGCAGCCCTCGGCGCCAAGCAGCTCCGCCGCCGCCTGCCGCGTCGCGCTCACCGGGTCGCGCAGCAGCTCCAGCAGCACGGTGGAGATCGG
>JAAXUL010000487.1 GCA_013336035.1 Chloroflexales bacterium | reverse complement strand
GGGCCCCTGCCACCCCGTCTATCTGCGAGAGGGCCGCCGCCGGCCCTCTCGCGCTCTCCCGCGCCGGGGACTTCGTCCCCTGGACCCCTACACGAGTTAGCCCTGCCAGCACCCTCAGCTCTGCGGTCATGCCTCATGGGAGCGGCAGAATGGCGCCTTGGGGCGCCGACAGGCTGTGCGACAAGCTGCCCGAAAAGGGCGCCCCCTAGCTTGCCGGCGGGGTGGGCGAGGAAGACGCCGGTCGAGGCGAGGAAGACGCCGGTCGAGGCGAGCGTAAAACATTTCGTGACAGCCCGGGGGCCTGGGGTGCCAGGCATGGCTCTGCGCCCTGATCGGCCAGTGATCGCCATGCGTAGGGGCAGATCGGCGTATCTGCCCGCCATGCGGCCCATAGTGCCCAGAGCAGCAATGATTCCGACCATCATTGCGCCATAGTCGTGGCGAGCGGGCGGACCTGGGTATCCGCCACCCAGAGCCTGCCCGACTACCAGCCCATGAACCCGGACTACGCCGCCGCGCAGCTGCTCCAGCTTCAGGCAGCCCTGGCCCAGGCCGAGCAGGCTGAGCAGGTAGCTGAGCAGGCGCTCGCGCAGGCGCGCGCGCTGCGGGCCGAGTGCTCGCACCGCTACCACAACGCGGTCGTCGGCGCGCGCACCCAGGTGCTTGCCCAGTACGGCCTCGACTCGCACGTGGTCGCCCTCGTCGGCCTGACCCGCAAGTCAGATCGCAGGCGCCCGACCAGGCGCCAGGCCCCCGCGCAGTAGGGCGCCCGACGCCCTGCGAGCGTGGCGGCTGCGCTTGCGGGGGTACCCCTGCCACCCCGCTCTTCGTAGGGGCACGCCGCTACCACCCTGGCTTCGCGTGGGGCCGCCGCCGGCCCTCACGAACAGTGGTCAATGGCGGGGGCGGCAGCCCCGTGCCGCGCTCGGGGTAGCGGGGGCGGCAGCGCCCGTAGATTGGCTGTCGAGTGGATATTCCTTTACCGAAAGTTTACAGTTGTCTTATTTTCGCTTCACCCATACGCCATACAATGGAAGAACAGCAATGATCGACCTGTAGGGGTATCCCCGTAAGACCTTGCGCACCTCGCTTTCTTGCGGTATCACACTATGCGTGGTATCGTTGCGTAGCCGTGTGCTGCGTCGGGGCTACAGTGTTATTCGACCCAATCCCTCAGAGAGGAGGCGTTCGCATGGGCTACGCGGATCTCCACCGCCGCTCGATCGAAGACCCGCAGGGCTACTGGGGTGAGCTTGCCGAAGAGCTCCATTGGTACAAGAAGTGGGACAAGGTGCTTGATGATAGCAATGCCCCATTCTACAAATGGTTCGTTGGAGGCGAGACCAATCTCTGCTACAACGCTGTCGACCGCCACGCCCTTGGCCCGCGCCGCGGCCAGGCGGCCCTGATCTGGGAGAGCCCCGAGACCGGGAAGTCTCGCACGCTCACCTACTTCGAGCTGTTCCGCGAGGTCAACCGGCTAGCCGGTGTCTTCAACAACCTGGGCGTGCGCAAAGGCGACCGGGTGATCATCTATATGCCGATGGTCCCCGAGGCGATCTTCTCGATGCTGGCCTGCGCCCGCCTGGGCGCCATCCACTCGGTGGTCTTCGGCGGCTTCTCGATCACCTCGCTGGCCTCGCGCATCGACGATGCCGAGCCCGTGCTGATCGTCACCGCCGACGCTGGCATGCGCAAGGGCATGCCCGTGCCCCTCAAGGAGATCGTCGATAAATCTCTCGACGCCGCCGACACCGACAGCGTGCGCGACGTGCTGGTGCTCGACCGCGGCCTGGTGCCGATCGAGCTAAAGAAGGGCCGCGACCTCGACTGGGCCGAGCAGCTCGAGAAGCGGGGCATGGCCTACATCGCCCCGACCCCGGTGCTCTCGACCGACCCCTCGTACATCCTCTACACCTCGGGCACGACCGGCAAGCCCAAGGGCGTCGTCCGCGACACCGGCGGCTACATGGTGGCGCTGCACGCCTCGATGAGCCAGATCTACAACTGCGGCGACGGCGACGTCTACTGGTCTACCTCCGACATCGGCTGGGTGGTGGGCCACAGCTACATCGTGTACGGCCCGCTGCTCAAGGGCGTGCCCACGGTGGTCTACGAGGGCCGCCCCGACCACCCCGACCCGGGCGTCTGGTGGCGCGTGATCGAGAAGTACGGCGTCACCCACGTCTTCACCGCGCCCACGGCCCTGCGCGCCCTGCGCAAGTTCCCCGACCAGTGGATGAAGAGTGCCGACATCAGCTCGATGCGCATCCTCTACGCCGCCGGCGAGCCCCTCGACGCCCCCACCTACGAGTGGGCCAAGGATACGCTCGGCGTGCCGGTGATCGACCACTACTGGCAGACCGAGAGCGGCTGGAGCATGCTCACCAACCCGGTGGGCGTCGAGCTCCTGCCCATCAAGGCCGGCTCGCCCTCCACGGCGGCCTTCGGCCATAACCTCGAGGTGGTGGACAGCGACGGCAACTCCATCCCCCGCGGCGAGAAGGGCTTCCTGGTTGACCACGGCCCGCTGCCCCCCGGTATGCTCATGACCCTATGGAACGACGATGAGCGCTACATCAAGAGCTACTGGGAGAGCTTCAAGGGCAAGCTGCTCTACATGACCGGCGACTACGCCATCCAGGATGAGGACGGCTACTTCTGGATGCTTGGCCGCGCCGATGAGGTGCTCAACGTCTCGGGCCACCGCCTGGGCACCCGCGAGATCGAGGAGGCCGTCTCGGGCCACTCGGCCGTCGCCGAGGCCGCCGTGATCGGCGTCCGCCACGAGCTCAAGGGCGAGGGTGTGCTCGTCCTGGCCGTGCTCAAGCAGCATATCGCCCCCGCCGACCAGGACAGCGTCTCACGCGGGATCTCCCAGATGGTGCGCGAGCGCATCGGCCCCATCGCCACCCCCGACGCCATCCACTTCGTCAGCATGCTGCCCAAGACCCGCTCGGGCAAGATCATGCGCCGCGTGATCCGCGCCGTCTACCAGGGCGATAATATCGGCGACCTCAGCACGATCGAGGACGATGCCACCGTCGATATGGTGCGCGAGGCCGTCGATCTGCTGAAGGGCGATCTGTAGCTGTGTCGGTCGAGGGGTCCGCGCCGGGCGTGGACCCCGCCGCCTACTCCCACTTGCTGGACCGTTGTGCCAAGGAACAAGGAGGTTACCCCCAATGACTGAGATCCGCGACGTGGCGACGCCCTCCCACAACGAGGTCTTCCACCCTGCCCAATCGATCGTAGATAACTCGAATGTGATGGCGTACGCTCGCTCAAAGGGCCTCTCCAGCCAGGAAGAGCTGTATCAGTGGACCCTTGACAACAACGAGCAGTTCTGGGCGGACATGGCGAACGAGCTGGAGTGGTACGAGCCCTGGGACCGGGTCCTCGACGACGACAATAAGCCCTTCTTCAAGTGGTTCGTCGGCGGCAAGACCAACATCGTCCACAATGCGCTCGACCGGCACGCCAAGTCGTGGCGCAAGAACAAGCTCGCTCTGGTCTGGGAGGGCGAAGACGGCACCCAGCGCACCTTCTCGTACCACGCCCTGAACCGCGAAGTCAGCAAGATGGCGAACGTCCTCAAGAGCGTGGGCGTCAAGAAGGGCGACATCGTCACCATCTACCTGCCCCGCATCCCCGAGCTGCCGATGTTCATGCTGGCCTGCGCCAAGATCGGCGCCGCCCACAGCGTCGTCTACGGCGGCTTCTCCGAGGCGGCCCTCGCCGACCGCCTGGCCGACGCCCAGAGCAAGGTCCTCGTGACCGCCGACGGCGGCTTCATGCGGGCCAAGATCGTCGAGCTGAAGAAGATCGCCGACGACGCCATGGCGCGCACGCCCACCGTGCAGACCTGCCTCGTGGTCAAGCGCACCGGCCACAACGTCAACATGGAGCTCGGCCGCGACCTCTGGCTCCACGAGCTGATGGGCCTGCCGATCGCCAGCGTCGATTGTGCCACCGAGGTGCTGGACGCCGAGGACCCCCTGTTCATCCTCTACACCTCGGGCACCACCGGCAAGCCCAAGGGCGTCGTCCACACCCACGGCGGCTACATGGTCGGCACCTACGCCACCCTCAAGATGGTCTTCGACCTGAAGGAGGACGACCGCTACTGGTGCGCCGCCGACCCGGGCTGGATCACGGGCCACAGCTACATTGTCTACAGCCCCCTGATCAACGGCTCGACGTCCTTTATGTACGAGGGCGCCCCGAACTACCCCTTCCCCGACCGCTGGTGGTCGCTGGTCTCGCGCCACTCGATCAGCGTGCTCTACACCTCGCCCACCGCCATCCGCGGCCTGATGCGCTTCGGCGAGGCCTGGCCCTCCCGCCACGACCTCAGCAGCCTGCGCCTGCTCGGCTCGGTCGGCGAGCCGATCAACCCCGAGGCCTGGAAGTGGTACTACAGCGTGATCGGCAAGGATAAGTGCCCGATCATGGACACCTGGTGGCAGACCGAGACCGGCCACTTTATGATCACCCCCACCCCCGTCACGCCCCTCAAGCCCGGCAGCGCCACCAAGGCCTTCCTCGGCATCGAGGTGGACGTCATCCACGAGGACGGGACATCCTGCGAGGCCAACGAGGACGGTCTGCTGGTGATCAAGCGCCCCTGGCCCGGTATGATGCGGACTATCCTCAACGACCCGCAGCGCTATGTGGACACCTACTGGACGAAGGTGCGTGGCTGCTACGCCGCCGGCGATAGCGCCCGCAAGGACGAGGACGGCTACATCTGGGTCATCGGCCGCCTCGATGATGTGATCAAGGTCTCGGGCTACCGCCTCGGCACTGCCGAGGTCGAGAGCGCCCTGGTCAGCCACCCATCGGTGGCCGAGGCGGCGGCGATCGGCCTGCCCCACGAGGTCAAGGGCAACGCCATCCACGCCTTCGTTATCCTGCGCGCCGGCTTCGATGGCGGCCAGAAGCTCGAGGATGAGCTGCGCGCCCACGTCGGCCACGAGCTCGGCCCGATCGCCCGCCCCGACGCGATCACCTTCGTCACCACCCTGCCCAAGACCCGCTCGGGCAAGATCATGCGCCGCGTGCTCAAGGCCCGCGCCCAGGGCCTGCCCGAGGGCGATGTCTCCACGCTCGAGGAGTAGCGCCGTCGGCCCTCACCTCTCGCCCCCTCTCCCGCATCGCGGGAGGGGGGGCGACTCGTTCTACAGCCTGATAACCAGCTCCATCAGCTTGCGCCGGTAGGTGCCGCCGTTGAGCTTGTCCCAGCGGGCGGGCAGATCGGCGGTGAGGCGCTGGCCCTCCTGCTCGCGTAGGGCCAGGTAGGCGGCAACGGCGGGGGCGGTGAGGTTGTCGTGGGCGTAGGGTGCGAGCAGGTGCTGGGCCACGGTGATGTCGTTAAGGACGCCCAGGTGGTCCTGGAATGCCACCAGCGGCTTGACGGCCTCCTCGGCCCGCTCGCCCAGCGTGTCGGCGAACAGCTCGAGGACGTAGCGCATACGCTTGCCGTCGATGCGCATCGCGTGTAGGGACTCGGCGTCTCGGGGCAGGCCCGTGTGGTCGTGGGCTCGCAGGGCCTCGTAGTGGCGCCAGAGGGTGCTGCCGCCCAGGTCGCGCACGCGCGGGGCATCGTCCCAGTCGGCGGGGTCGTTCATAGTCGCGGCGAACGTGTGCCGGAAGGCGGCGTGGTCGTCGCTGTCGAGGAAGTCGATCAGCTTGGTGAAGGCCTCGCGGCGCTCCTCGCACAGAGCCGCGGCCAGGGCCTCGGCGGCGCCGGCCAGCTGCCCGTCCAGGCTCGCGCTGCGGGCCTGCAGGTCGGCCAGAAGCACATCGCGGTCGCGCACGGCCCCGGCGACCCGGGCGATACGCCCGATCGCCTTCGCGTGGTCCCGCTTATCGCCGCCCCGGTAGACGGGGGCCAGGAGGCGCAGGGTCGCCCGCAGGCGACGGGTGGCGACGCGCAGAGCGTGGATGGGCTCGATGCCCTCGTTGGCGCGCACATCGCGCTCGGCGCTGAGCAGGCGCCGCAGGTGGCGGCGCAGCAGCACGCGGCCCAGCTCGGCAAGGGGCGTCTCGGGGACGGCGTACCAGGCGGCCAGGACAGGGGCCTCGGCCTCGCCGGGCTCCTCGGCCAGCCCGGCCTCGTCTGGGGCAGGGTCGGCGCGCAGGGGCTCGCCGAAGACCTTGGCCCACAGGTCGGCCTTGGCCACGGCGCGGGCGCCATCGCCGGCGGCGTGCTGGCCGGCCAGGCGCAGCAGCAGAGCGCCCTCGATGGGCTCGACGGCGATGAGGCCGGTGCTCTGCGACTGGGCGTAGTCGAGCCCGTCGGC
>JAAXUL010001327.1 GCA_013336035.1 Chloroflexales bacterium | reverse complement strand
CCTCTTCGACCTGATTGAGGTGCTGGGTGAGGAGCATCGGGATCGTGTAGCTGGCGAGCGCCCGCTGCACGCCGCTATCGGGATCGCGCGACAGGCGCTCCAGCAGCTGCAGGAGCTCGGGGTGTATCAGGTTCGGTGGGTCGCTTTGCGCGGCGTAGCCGACGGTCAGCGCCACCGTCTGCTTGAGGGCGCTAAGCGCCGGCGGCACACCCTCGTGCTCGCCTCTCGGCCGGATCCGGACAATCGTGCGTTGCACCTCATCATCATCCATCCACCGGCGCAGCAGCGTGATCGCGCGTTGATGGTCGCCCGAAAGGCGCCAGCGCGCGATGGCATGCGCGGCGACCGCCTGGGCGCCGACGTGACGGTCGATGGCAAGCTGGAGCAGGTAGCCCTGGGTGGTGATGGGGTCCAGCGCGCCGATGTCGCCCAGCACCTCACTGAGCGTCTTCCGCAGCTGGTCGCGGCGCGCCGGGCTTCCATACAGGTCCAGGTTGTCGGCACTTGCGCTCAGGGACTCGCGCACGCACGCGGAGAGCACGGGGACTATGCTCAGCACATACCGTCGGTGGCGCTTCCAGACAATGTTCAGGAGGCGCTGGCGCTGGTCGGCCAGTCGCGCCTTGAAGATGCGCTCGCCCTCCTCCGACGACGGGGGCGCCCGGTAGAATCGCTCCACCGCATCGAGGTCACAGTAGTCGATGGCACACAGGGTCGGGTCACGGGGCCGCCAGGCCTGCGCGATCAGCAGGTCGACAGCGGCGAAGAACTGGCTCTCGGGCAGGCCGTCGAAGAGGCTCAGCGCCAGCGCGAGCAGACGCGCCTGCGTGCTCTCCAGGCTGAAATACCACTCGCGCAGCTGCGCGGTGTCATCGGTTGCCAGGTGTACACACCGATCGACCGCATCCCCAGTGAGTGGCTGACATTTCGCCTCCGCCTGTAGCAGCCGCACAAACTCCTCAATGTTCACGAAGTTCAGGAGTCGATCGACGACAGCCTCAATCGGCCGGGAGACTACGAAGATTCTCCCTCCACGTGCTCGTCGCTGGAGCGCTCCGGGAACATGCGTGCGGAGCCGATCCGCCAGAAATTGCCCGAGATCGCGGCGGGTGTAGACACGGCCACAGCGGAGCTCCTCACAGTAGCGATCCAGGGTTGCCTCGCCCATCGCGTGAAGCCAGAGCGGCAGCTCCTCCAGGGCGACAATGGCGAAGTGCCGGTCGCCGAGAGCAGTAATCAGGCGCGTGAGCTTGTGGCCGATATGCTGGGGTTGGAGCTGCGGCAGAATGAAGATGGTCGGCTCGAGAAAGCGCTCGATCGCCCCGTTGAGCAGTCGGCCGCCCGAGCCGCCCCACTCCAGGACGCGTATGCCCGGCACCGAGCTCCTAAGCTGTGTGCTCAGAAACCAGGCCAGATAGCGCGTCACCGAGAGCGGGTCCATTGACGGCTCACCGGCGATCAGCAGCAGGCGGTCGCACTGGAGGCGGCTGATCAGTTGGTCGGTGCCGCTGAGCCTGGGAAAATCGGGGGGCTGGTAGCGTTCAAGGTTGGGCCGGTAGAAGTCCTGCGCCCCCGTCTCAATCAGGATGGAGAACTCGTTGTAGTGGCTATCACGCTCCCTGTAGGCTGATGTGGTCATGGGGTGGCCTCGCGCGGCTACACGAACCGTGACACAGCATATTCAGCATACTATCATGTTGTGACAAGCGATCTGAGACCGGGGGTGCAAAAAACTGTCTCCTTACAACAAAGAATCGCCATCGCTTCATCGAGCGTGCATGGCTCAGGCATGCGATGCCGATCTCAGCAACCATCCACACCTGTCAGCTCACAGGCGCATCGATGCCGGCGTCGTCGGAATTTGCCCCCAGCTTGATCAAGACGGAGGTCAGCCGTTAGATCTCGCACGGCCTTGTCGTTAACGCACCAGCTATCCAATACAGCGCCGCTCAGTACCCCGCCGGGGCCTCATAGCTGCTCAGGCTCAGGAAGCGCGTCGTCGGCGCGTCGAAGCGCACCGGCACCACCCCCAGCGGCCCGTTGCGCTGCTTGGCCAGGTGCCGCTCCGCTATCCCCTGCTGCTCGGTCGCCTCGTCGTAGACCTCCTCGCGGTAGATGAAGAGCACGATGTCCGCGTCCTGCTCCAGGGCACCTGAGTCGCGCAGGTCACTGAGCTGCGGCACCTTGCTCGCCCGCTGCTCCACCGCCCGCGAGAGCTGGGAGAGGGCCAGGATCGGGCACCCCAGCTCGCGGGCCAACAGCTTGAGCTGACGGCTGATCCGGCTCACCTCGTCCACCCGGTTCGCCGCGTTCGTGTCGCCGATCAGGAGCTGGAGGTAGTCCACGATCAGGAGATCCAGCGGCCGCACCGTCGCC
>JAAXUL010001326.1 GCA_013336035.1 Chloroflexales bacterium | reverse complement strand
CCGCCGTGCAGCTCGACCAGATGGCGCACAATCGCCAGCCCCAGCCCCAGCCCGCCGTGGGTCCGCTTGCTGGTGCTGTCGGCCTGGCGGAAGCGTTCAAAGACAAAGGGCAGGAAGTCCGGGGGGATGCCCTGGCCGTCATCGCTGACGGTGAGCACGGCCTCTCCCGCGTCGCGCGCCAGGCCCACCCGAATCGTGCCGCCCGCCGGGGTGAACTTGGCCGCGTTGCTCAGCAGATTCCAGACCACCTGCTGGAGCCGGCCGGCATCGCCGAAGATCGGCGCATCCGCGGGGTCCAGGTCCACCGCCAGGTGCAGCCCCTTCGCCACAAGCGTTGGCTGCACGGCGTCGAGCGCGGCTTCCACGACCGGGATCAGGGCAATGGATTGCGCCGTGATCCGCAGCCGGCCACTGACGATGCGCGAGATGTCGAGCAGGTCCTCGATCAGCTGGCCCTGGGCCTTGGCACTCTGGACCATCTTCGCGACCGTCCGGGCGACATAGGCCTCGTCGCGCTTGCGCATCTGGAGCATCTGCGCGTAGCCCAGGAAGGCCGTCAGCGGGGTGCGCAGCTCGTGGCTGACCGTGGCCAGGAACTCGTCCTTGAGCCGGCTCGCCTCCTCGGCCTCGACCCGCAGGCATTGCTCGCGCTCCATCGCGGCGCGCAGCGCGGCCTCGCGCTCGCGCAGCGCCTGCTCCGCGCGCACCCGGTCGGTGATGTCCAGGTGATGCCAGACCCGCCCGTGCGGGCGGCCATCGATCACCAGAGGGATGAAATCGCGGAGCTAGGTGCGCCCGCCGGTGATCGCGACCTCCTCGTTGCGGACCGCTTGGCCCGTGGCGAGGATCGCTTGAATGCCGGCCAGCGCCGCAGGGGGGGCAGCGTAGATGGGCGCAATGCGCGTAAGGATATCTGTGGCATCCCAGCCGAGGAGCTCCTCCGGCCCCGTGGCGAACCCGAACTGGTCGCAGAAGGCCTGGTTGGTGAACTCGACCCGATGGTCTTCCCCCAAGACCAGAATCCCGCCATACAGACTAGACAGAATCAGCTGCACACGCTGAGAGGCGGTCTGGAGCGCCGCTTCGAGGCGCTTGCGTTCGGTGATGTCGAGGAGATGGGTCAGGATGCAGGCCTCGCCGTTGAGGGTCAGCAGTTCCTGGGCCGCGATCACCTGCCGGATCGCGCCGGAGCGATGGCGGATGCGGGTTTCGAACTCCCGGATCGATCCGCGGGACTGGAGCTGATCGACGATGGCCTGGCGGTCGCTGGTGTTGAGGTAGATGGAGAACTCCGTCGTCAGATGGCCCAGCAGTTCGTCCCGCGCATAGCCGACAATGGCGCAGTACGCCTCGTTCACCTCCAGAAAGCGCCCGTCGGCGAGGCGGGTAATCAGCAGGGCTGCCGGGCTGGAGCGGAAGGCGCTGGCGAACGTCGCTTCACTCTGCCGGAGCGCCGCTTCGGCCTGCTTGCGCGCGGTGATGTCGTTGCCCACGGCGAGGATGGCCGTCACGTTCCCCTGCGCGTCATAGATGGGTTTGTTGGTCCAGGCTATCCAGACTCGCCGTCCATCGCGACACACGTTCTCGTTGGTGAAGTTGACGAACCGCTCGGGGAAGGTAACGATGTCCGTGACCAGCTGGGTCAGGTCGCCCCCTGTGGATTCGGTTGCGGGCACCAGCAGATTCACGTGCTGGCCGATAATCTCCTCGGAACGGTAGCCAAAGAGCTGCTGGGCATACTCATTGAAGAACAGCACCGTGCCGTCGCAGGCCCAGCGGATAATCGCGCTGTTGGCATTCTGGACCAGCTCGCGATACCGGCGTTCACTCTCCTGGAGCGCCGCCTCGGCCCGCTTGCGCGCGGTGCTGTCCCGGCCCACGACCACCGACCCGACGATGGCCCCGGCCTGGTCGCGGATGGGCGCGAAGCTGTAGCTTCCCCCCCAGCGCTCGCCCGTGTCCTTGCGGCGCAGACCATACTCGACGTTCGTGCCGACCTCACCGCGCAGGGCGCGGGGCACCGCCCACATGTCCAGCGGGGCCAGCTCGCCCGTATCCATGAACACGTCCAGCAACTCCGGGTACTCCGCCAGCGTTCGGGCGCACTCATCCTTGGTGCGGAACTTGTGGAAGGTGGCAAACGCCGTGTTGAACTCATGAAAGCTCCCGGCGACATCGGAGATGCACACGGCGTCGGTCATGCTCTCCAGCGCGGCGTCCAGTTTGGCCCGACTCTCCCGCAGCGCCTGCTCCGCGCGCTTGCGCTCGGTGATGTCGAAGAAGGAGGCGACGACGCCCAGGAGCGTGCCGTGCTCGTCGGCCACGGGCTGGGCATTCACCACGCGCCAGCGCAGGTCGCCATTGGCGGTCGGGACACC
>JAAXUL010001325.1 GCA_013336035.1 Chloroflexales bacterium | reverse complement strand
AACGACGCAATCGAGCTAAGGCAACGATTGACTGGCAGTTCACGACCGCTGATGCTCGCATTAAGCTCAAGAAGCTGTATCCGACGCTCAACCCGTCAGCATAACTCGGACGCAGTACTAGTACAGCTTTTTGGAAGTCCGTAGCGGGTTCGCCGGGCCGAGGATGCGAGGATGCGAATGCCATCGCGTCATCGCCTCCTCGCGTCATCGCCTTCCACCCCACAGTGGCATTATCCGGGTCGTCAATGGCATTATCCGGGTCGCCAATGGCATTATCCGGGTCGCCAATGGCATTGTCGGGTCGCTAGTACAGCTTTCCCGAAATCCGCTGTGGGTAATGCGTTACGGGCGACCTCGGCGCCGCGAAAGTTTAGCATCAGAAAGCGGTCGTGCCTTCATTGCGACGAGGTGGCACGGTTATGGGCGCGCCCGCCTCGCCAGCACCATGTGCGCGGGACAAGCTTCCCGGCCGGGACAGGACACCATCTCACGACGACGGGACACTCTACCGGCTAGACTACAACTGTATAGCTCCGCGCGGCGGGCCGTATAGCTGGCTAACGCTAACGAGGTGAGCCCTATGGATCTTTCCACGCCGTTACTCCTATTTGGTGCCATCGGCACCCTGCTTGTGACACTGAACGTGTTCACCGTGCTGCGCTACACGCTGCTGGCGCGGCACGATTTGCCGCGCTGGGCCGACTTCGTGCCCGCGCTGGCGCTGGTAGCAATGCTTGCCCACGCGAACGTAGGGCTTGGCATGGACATCCTCATGATCCTGCTGGCGCTACCGTTGTATCTGGCCACCATCGTGCTGTTTCTCGCGACGCTTGTGCGGGTGTTCCAGCGCAGGGGAGACCGACGGGCGCCGGCGGCCCGCTTCCGTTGGCTGAAGGCGGCTGGGGCGCTCGTGTGCGCGGCCCTTGTGCTGCTCTCGGCGGTGCGGCAGACCGAGATGTACGGCTACACCTGGGGCAATCTCGCACGCTACGCGGTGCTGAGCCAGCCGCCGCACGGGGCCGACCTGAGCGACCAATCATGGTCGCAGGCGTTTGTTGGGCTAGTGGCCAAGCTGAAGGCCGAGTATCCGTTCACCGCGCACAAGGGCATCGACTGGGACACCCGCTACGCCGCGTTTGCACCCCGCATCGCCGCCGCAGAGCAGGCGCACGACGCCAAGGCCTACTACCACGCGCTGCGCGAGTTCGCCTGGAGCATCAACGACCCGCACGTGGACCTCGAGGGCGACGACGGCGGCCTGGCCGAGGCCGAGGTTGGCGGCAGCTTCGGCCTGACGCTGCTGCCCCTCGATGATGGGCGCCTCGCGGTGAGCGGCGTGGCGGGGGGCGACCCCGCGCGGGCCGGCATGCGGCCGGGGGCCGAGATCGTCGCGTGGAATGGCGTGGCCGCGACCGAAGCGCTCGCGCAGACCTCGATCATCTGGAGCGAGTACGCGCCGTCGACGCGCGAGGGCCTGCGCCTTCAACAGGCGCGCTTCCTCACGCGCGGGCCCGTTGGTGCAACGGCAGCCATTACGTTCCGCAACAGCGGCGAGGCTACCGCGAGGACGGTCGCGCTGACTGCGGTCGCCTCAGAGCTGACGGCGACCTCGGGGCCAGGCCCGTCTGACCTCGTGCGCAGCTCGGTCGAGAGCCGCGTGCTGCCGAGCGGCTACGGTTACATCCGCGTCAGGTACGAGCTGCCGACGCTGCGCGGCCTGCCCGACGCTCTTGTGCAGCAGGCCGTCGCAGGCTTCGCCGCCGCTAAGGTGCCCGGCATCATCGTGGATGTGCGCAACAACTTCGGCGGCGAGGAGGGCTTGGCGTCGCGGATCCTGACGCCATTCTACGGGGAAGAGCGCCTGATGCACTACCTGGGCATGGTGGACCCGGCGGCCGGCGTCTTCCGCCCGTACCCAGGCTCACGGCTGGCGATCTCGCCCGTGCAGGCGCCGTACCAAGGACCGGTGGCGGTGCTGATCGACAACTACTCGCATAGCGCCGCGGAGGATATAGCCTTCTTCCTCCAGAACCTGCCCAATGGCATCGCCGTCGGCCTGAGCGGCACGGCGGGCGGCGGCGGCGCGAGCGCGCAGGGGGTGGCGCTGCCGGGCGGCTACACGTTCGTCTTCCCCAAGGCGCAGCAGCTCGACGATGCCTTCGCGATCGAGCTCGAGGGCGATGGCGACGGCAACGGCGGCGTCGAGCCTGACGTGCGCATGCCAGCCGACGACGCGACGGCGGCGGCCCTGGGCGCCGGGCGCGACGTGGCGCTAGAGCAGGCGGAGGCCACGCTCAACGCCCAGGCGACGAGCAGCGCTGAGACGCCCGCCAGGGCGCGGTGATCGCGCGCTCGCAGCGATAGATGGCGGAGCCGCG
>JAAXUL010001324.1 GCA_013336035.1 Chloroflexales bacterium | reverse complement strand
GGTCAGACTGGTTTACAGACTCATGGCACTACAGAGGCTTCGACCTTGATGCCAGCCGTCAGCACAAGTGTACCATTTTCATGCGGTGTTGTGCGCGAATCGCATGGACGGCTGGTGAGCAAATCGAGTCCCCCGGGACTCGGCTGCCCGTGAATCAGCAGCCCCAGGTGGTCGCCGCCCCCAACAGGACTCACCACCAGGGCCATTGCGCGCTCGGCATCCACTGGTGGGGCGGCCAGCGCCGCCGCCACCACTGCGATGAGCGCGGCAACGGAACCCTGTCCCTCAATCTGCGTCATTGGCTAGCCTCGTTGTACTACGTGCTGCGATCGTACCACCAGTCGGCCCGTGATGCACAAGGAGTAGCGGCCGGCTATGGTATCTTGACCGACCCACCGCTACAACGTTGTAGCAAGCAGTGAGCAGGAGCGAGATTGCGCCTGATCAACCGAAGGACGTGGCCCTGGACGTGGACCTGCAGGTCTGGCGCAGGAGAGGCGCAAGGGGTGAGCCACTGAGCCCGCAGCGTAGGCCCGGCGATCTGCGACCAGTGATGGTACACTAAGGCCCGCTGCAGATTCATGCACCAGAGCCCGTGACCTGTCAGCCATACGGTGTTGAGAGGAGGCGCCCGTGCGTGACGTATCCCCGCCAGATCGACCGATCGAGCGCGTCCCCCCTGAGCCGCTGATCGCTGAGGGCCACGCGGCCCTACGTCGTGCCGCAGAGTCGCCCACTGAGCTGACAGTCGCCCTGCTGTGTTTCCACATCGCCATCGAGCAGATCGGCCGCGAGTTACTGGCCCAGCACCCCGCGTGTTCACCAGCGGAGCGTGAGCAGGCGTGGATGGAGAGCCTGAGCTGGGGCAGGATGCTAGCAGCCCTCCAGCGCCATGGGCTGCTGTCGCAAGATCTTCGCACGACCTTGACGAGGCTTAACGACGAGCGCAACCACCTCTGCCATCGCTGGCCGCAGTACCGAGGATTGGTAGAACAGATTGAGCGGTACGCCGCTGCGACCGACTTCCTGAGCAGGCGCGTTGAGCCTGAGGGCTGGGTAGACGCCGTCGCTCATCTCAGCGTCATTGACGACATCAATCTCGCTGAGATAGAGCGGAGCCGGGCCGCCGCACAGCCGCCAGCCCCCAGCCAGTCCCAGCCGGATGACGACTTCCTAGCGCAGATGCTTGCGGCGTCAGTATAGTTGTACGACGGTCATCGAGCTGGACTTGCGATCATCTGCTGCCGCCCGGTGCTGGTGAGCGGGCCCACAGGTCGAACACAGCACGTGCTGTTCCGCCATTGAGCGCGCCGCGTCAACCGAGTAGGAGGCGTGGTAGGCTCCCCCTCCGATACCAGCCCCAGGTCGCGGGCGGCATGGCTGCACGCCGCTCACCTCAGCGAGGGCATAGCGTGCAGCGGCGAGGGCAACAGGGACGGCCTCCTCAAGAGGGTAGCCGAAGAGGCCGGTGCTGATGCTGGGGAAGGCCACACTGCCGAGGCCGTGCTGGGTTGCCAAGGCCAGCCCGCTGCGGTAGGCGCTCGCCAACAGGCGGGAGGAGGATGCGCATCGCGTGGCTCCGGCTATTAGGAGGAGGCCTGCTCAGGCTGCTTCCCCAAGAGTCTGACGGGCCTGGGCCACCAACTCGAACGAGCGCAGGCGCGCGGCGTGGTCGAAGATCTGCCCGGTCACCATCAGCTCGTCGACCTCGGTCTGCGCAAGGAAGGCAGCGAGCCCACGACGCACGGTCTCCGGGCCGCCAATGACCGCGTAGGTCATGAGGTGCTCGAGACCAGCCGCCTCGGCAGGCGTCCAATGCCCCTCCATACGGTCGAGAGGCGGCGGGAGTGGCCCGGGCCGCCCGCGCTGCAGGTTGAGGAAGAGCTGCTGGACTGAGGTGGCCAGCCGGCGAGCCTCCCTATCGCTGTCGGCCGCGACGACGTTGACCGCCGCCATGGCGTAGGGTTTGTCCAGGGCCTCGGACGGCTGAAACGTGCTGCGGTAGAGCTGGAGCGCGTCGAGCAGGTGGTCGGGCGCGAAGTGGGCGGCGAAGGCGAAGGGGAGGCCAAGGGCCGCCGCGAGCTGCGCGCTGTACAAGCTGGAGCCCAGCAGCCAAATCGGGACGTGGAGCCCCTCCCCGGGCACCGCCCGCACCCGCTGCCCCGGCACGGCCTCGCGGAAGTAGGCCTGCAGCTCCTGCACATCCTGGGGGAAGGAGTCGACACCGCCCACCAGGTGGCGCCTGAGCGCCCGCGCCGTGAGCATATCGGTGCCGGGGGCGCGCCCGAGGCCCAGGTCGATACGGCCGGGGTAGAGCGACTCGAGGGTGCCGAACTGCTCGGCGATCACCAGGGGCGCGTGGTTGGGCAGCATCACCCCG
>JAAXUL010000486.1 GCA_013336035.1 Chloroflexales bacterium | reverse complement strand
TCTCGGTACAGGTGGCCACCTCGTCGGGCTGGGGGTCGCGGTTCTGAGGCGGGCGACACTTCACCACATTGCCGATGAAGACGTCGGCCCGCTGGAGGCCGGCCAATGCCAGAAGCTCGTCGAGGAATTGGCCCGAGGGGCCAACGAACGGGCGGCCCTGCCGATCCTCGTGGTAGCCAGGCCCCTCGCCGATCAGCATAACTTTCGCGTCGGACGGGCCCTCGCCCGGCACAGCACGTGTGCGCCCGGTATGGAGCCCGCACAGGGTACAGGTTTTCGTCTCCTGTGCGATCAGTTGCAGCGTCTCAGCAGCGGTCAAGATATGTCCTGTCCTGGTCAAACCTTTTCTACCATGATTATTATACGCTATACACCTATGCTGGCACAAGAGTGGTTTGCCCCGGACCGCGCGCTATGCTACCATTCTCTGTGTGGCACGACATCGGCACACCCATAGCGCGACGATGCGCAGCGCTCGACGACGAGACGCGGAATAGGAGGGTCTCTGTGACTGTGACCACAGCGTCCGACACGACCGCGACCTCCCCCCAGATCTTCGACCATATTCTGCAGACCATCGGCGGCACGCCCCTGGTGCGCCTGGGCAAGCTGGCCCGCGGCATCAGGCCCGTGGTCGCCGCCAAGGTCGAGTTTCTCAACCCTGGCGGCAGCGTCAAAGACCGCATCGGCATCGCGATGATCGAGGACGCCGAGCGCCGCGGCCTGCTCAGGCCCGGCGGCACGATCGTCGAGCCGACCAGCGGCAACACCGGCATGGGCCTGGCCATCGCCGCCGCGATCAAGGGCTATAAGTGCATCTTCGTCATGCCCGACAAGATGAGCGAGGAGAAGATCCGCGCCCTGCGCGCCTTCGGCGCCCGCGTCGTGATCACCCCCACCGCCGTCGAGCCGGACGACCCCCGCTCGTACTACTCGGTCTCGAAGCGCCTGGCCGAGGAGACGCCCAACGCCATTCTGGCGGGCCAGTACTGGAACCCGGCCAACCCTGACGCCCACTACCGCACGACCGGCCCCGAGCTCTGGCAGCAGACCGCCGGCCGGCTCAGCGTCTTCGTCGCCGGCATGGGCACCGGCGGCACGATCTCGGGCACCGGCAAGTACCTCAAGGAGCGCGGATCGGGCGTCAAGGTCGTCGGCGTTGACCCCGTCGGCTCGCTCTACAGCGAGTACTTCCGCACCGGCGTCCTCGGCGCCGCCCACGGCTATAAGGTCGAGGGCGTCGGCGAGGACTTCCTGCCCTCGACGATGGACTTCAGCGTGGTCGACGATGTGGTGCAGGTCAGCGACCGCGAGAGCTTTCTGATGACCCGCCGCCTGGTGCGCGAGGAGGGGCTCTTCTGCGGCGGCTCGTGCGGCATGGCCGTGGCCGGGGCCCTCAGGTGGCTGCGCTCGCCAGCCGCCGAGCACCTGACCGAGGACGATATCGTGGTGGTGCTGCTGCCCGACAGCGGCAGCCGCTACCTGAGCAAGGTCTTCGATGATAACTGGATGCGCGAGAACGGCTTTCTCGAGGCCGCCACCGTGGCCGACCTGGTGAGCGACCGCCCCCGCCAGGTGATCGCCGCCGAGGAGCACACCAGCGTCGAGGCCGCCATCCGTCTGATGAAGACCCACGGCATCTCGCAGCTGCCCGTCCTCGACCAGGCCGGCGGCCTGCACGGCATTATCAGCGAGGGCGACCTGCTCGACTATCTGCTCAACGGGGGCGCGATGAGCCATAGCATCGACGGTCTCCACGCCCACGAGGTCGCCACCGTCGGCCCCGACACCCCCGTCGAGGAGCTGACCGGCGTCTTCGGCCGCAGCGCCGCCGCCGTGGTCGTCGATGGCGGCCAGGTGGCCGGGATCGTGACTAAGATTGATGTGATCGACTTTCTGGCCTCAAGGAATCGCTAATGCCCAGCATCGACTTTACCCGCTACTACCGCCCCCACGAGGTCGAGGACGCCCTGAAGGCCTTCGCCGAGGCGCACCCGCGCCTCTGCTCGCTCGCCAGCATCGGCACGAGCCACGAGGGCCGCGCGATCTGGTGCCTGACCCTGACCAACCGCGACAGCGGCCTCGATATCGAGAAGCCCGCCTTCTGGCTCGATGCTAACATCCACGCGACCGAGGTTGCCGGCTGCATGGGCGCCCTGCATGTTATCCAGACCTTGCTGGGGCGCTACGGCAGCGACCCGCGGGCCACCGCCCTGCTCGACCAGCGCGCGCTCTATGTGGTGCCCTGCCTCAACCCCGACGGTATGGAGCAGGCCCTCACCTCGCCCATCTATGTGCGCTCGGGCACCCGCCGCTACCCCTACGCCGACGAGCGCGACGGCCTCTTCGCCGAGGATATTAACGGCGATGGCCTGATCCTCGATATGCGCATCGAGGACCCCGACGGCGGCTGGAAGGTGAGCGACAAGGACCCCCGGCTGATGCGCCGCCGCGCCCCCGACGAGTACGGCGGCACCTACTACCGCGTCTACACCGAGGGCAGCATCCGCGGCTACGACGGCGTCCAGGTGAAGATCGCCCCGCCCGCCCAGGGCCTCGACTTCAATCGCAACTTCCCCTATATCTGGGCCCCCGAGGGCGAGCAGCCGGGCGCCGGCCCCTTCCCCGCCTCCGAGCCCGAGGTGCGCACCGCCGTCGCCTTCCTGAGCGGCCACCTCAACGTCAGCTGCGCCATCTCGTACCACACCTACTCGGGCGTCATCCTGCACCCCTACTCCGATAAGCCCGACGAGAAGATGGCCCAGGATGATGTCTGGACCTACAAGGAGATCGGGCAGCGCGGCAAGGAGCTGACCGGCTACCCCCACACCTCGGTCTACCAAGGTTTCCGCTACCACCCCCGCGAGGTGATGAACGGGGCCTTCGACGACTGGGCCTACGACCAGCTCGGCATCTTCGCCTTCACCGTTGAGCTGTGGGATATGGTCGGCGAGGCCGGGATCAAAGAGCGCGACTTCATCGAGTGGTTCCGCGACCACCCCGAGGAGGACGACCTCAAGCTGCTCAGATGGAACGACGAGCAGCTCGGCGGTCGGGGCTTCGTCCCCTGGCGCCCCTTCGCGCACCCCCAGCTCGGCGAGGTCGAGATCGGCGGCTGGATCGAGCGGCGCACCTTCGGCAACCCGCCCGAGGCGTTTCTGCTCAGGACCGTCGAGCCCAACACCGAGTTCGTGATCGCCCACGCCCTGATGACCCCGCGCCTCGAGCTGCGCCAGGTCGGCGCCGAGCCCTTGGGCGAGGGCCTCTACCGCGTGCGCGCCGTGGCCGTGAACACTGGCTACCTGCCGACCTACGGCAGTAAGCGCGCCTACGAGGTGCGGGCCGTCCGCCCGATAGAGCTGGCCCTCGAGCTGCCCGCCGGCGCCAGCCTGATAACTGGGGAGGTTCGCCACGAGATCGGCCAGCTCGAGGGCCGCGCGCATAAGCGGGCCCTCTGGGGCGGCGACTATCCGTCCGACAATCTGCACAAGCTCGAGTGGACAGTGCGGGCCCCCGCCGGCGGCACCCTGCGCATCACCGCCGCCTCGCAGCGCGCCGGCACCGCTCGCGCCGACGTCACGCTGGAGTGACCCGCCGGGGCGCCCGGTAGTCTATACTGTGTTCGCTGTATTTGCCCTCCCTCATATCCGTAAGCTAGACGACAAGAAGGAGAGTCGCTATGTTCGGATTCGGCAAGGACAAGAAGAAGGAAGAAGAGGAGAAGGCCAAGCAGGAGCAGATCTCGCAGGCGATGCGCCAGATGAGCGACCAGATCGCCGCGAAGGGCAAAGAGGTCGCTGACCTCGAGAAGCAGCTCGAGACCGCCAAGAAGGACGCAGCCCAGGGCGATGCGGCCGAGAAGGCCCTGGCCGAAACGCAGGCCAAGGTGCGCGAGATGCAGGCCGAGATGGCTAAGCTGCAGATCCAGGCCCAGGCCGCCCAGGCCAGGGCCGCCAAGGCCGCCGCAGAGGCCGCCTCCGCGGCGAAGGCCGCGGTGACGCCCGCCCCCGCCCCCGCCGCAACGCTCAGCTCTGCCCCCGCCGCGGGCGGCCTGGCCGCCGGCGTCACCGCCTGGGTCCAGAAGGCCGGCGGCAAGAACCTGCGCCTGCGCGACAAGCCCGGCCTCGAGTCGAACGCCTTCGATGGCCTCGCCCCGGGCACCCAGATGACCCTGCTCGAGGGCCCCATCCAGGACGACGGCTACCCGTGGTGGCGCATCCGCACCGCCGACGGCCGCGAGGGCTGGGTCGCCGGGACCGAGCTGGTCACGACGCCGCAGTAGGGAACCATGCTGCCGCATTACCTCCGGAAGAAAGGGGGGCGTGGAGAGAACCTGGTTCTCCCCACGCCCCTCCTGATCATCGTCCTTGCTGCCCTCCTCGCCGGATGCGCCGGCCGGCCGGCGGCTCCCACGCCCACCCCGGCGCCGCCCACGGCCGCCGAGCTTGAGGCCGGGACCCTGGTGAGTATCGGCGGGCGCAGGCTTTACATCCACTGCGCCGGCCTCGGCGCCCAGGGCCCCGCTGTTATCTTCGAGTCGGGCCTCGACGGCGACCACACCACCTGGGATCTGGTCCAGGCCGCCCTAGCCGGGGGCGTCCGCTCGTGTAGCTACGATCGCGCCGGCCTCGGACAGAGCGACCCCGCCCCCAGGCCCCGCGACGCC
Source organism: Chloroflexales bacterium (assembly GCA_013336035.1). Classification (GTDB taxonomy): domain Bacteria; phylum Chloroflexota; class Chloroflexia; order Chloroflexales; family Chloroflexaceae; genus CAIWXH01. Next base: position 1,656 of record JAAXUL010000486.1, on the reverse strand, counting down.
GCCGCCGTCGCCGCCGACCTGACAGCCCTGCTGCGGGCGGCAGGGGTGCCCGGCCCGTACATCCTGGCGGCCCACTCGTTCGGCGGCCTCTTCGCCCGGCGCTTCGTCGCCGATCAGCCCGAGGCGGTCATCGGCATGGTCCTGGTCGACGCCGTCCACGAGGATTGGTGGGCCAGGGCTCTCGCCGCCCTACCCCCTGAGACAGCGGGCGACAGCGAGCGCCTGAGGGGCTTCCGGCGCTATCTTACCAGCGAGGTGGCCGACCCCGCCGGCAACGCCGAGGGCGTGGACATTCCGGCCGCGGCCGCGCAGGCCCGCGATGCGGGCGCCCTCGGCGCGCGCCCCCTGGTCGTGCTGACGGCAGGCACCTTCGACGTGCTCGCCCCCGGCCTCCCACCCGAGGTCGAGGCCAGGCTGCGCACGCTCTCTCAGCAAGAGCTGCAAGGGGCCCTGGCGGCCCTGTCGTCGGACAGCACGCAGATCGTGGTGCCTGATAGCGGCCACGCCATCCCGCGCCAGCGCCCGGACGTCGTCGCTCTGGCGATCCGGGCGGCGCTGGCGGCAGTGCGGGGGTGAGCGCTCACCCGGGCTGCCAGAGGGTGATCGCCCCATCGCCGCCGCCCGAGGCTAGCAGCTCGCCCGTAGGGCTGAAAGCGATACGCAGGACGCCGCTGCTGTGACCGTTCAGCACCTGGCAGAGCGTCCCATCCGAGGTCCGCCACAGCCTGATGCTCCCGTCCACCCCGCCCGAGGCCACCACGAGCCCGTCGGGGTGTACGGCCACGCTGCGCACTGCGTTCTGGTGACCCCGCAGCTGGTGGCGCAGCTCGCCGCTCTCGCCGTCCCACAGGCAGACCACCCCATCCGAGCTGCCCGAGGCCAGGAGCGAGCCGTCCAGGCTGTAGGCAATAGAGGAGACGCCATCGCGGTGCCCGTCGAGGGCGGCCTTTAGCTGGCCCAGGTGCCAGTCGTAGAGCCGCACGCGCCGGTCGCCGCAGCCGACCGCCAGGGCCCCCCCATCTGGCCGGCAGGCCAGGGCCAGGCTCCCCCCCTCGACGATGACGCGAGTCACAAGGCTGCCATCGCCCACGCGCCAGTAGCGGATCGACGAGTCGCTACCGTTGGTGACCAGCAGCTGCCCGTCGGGGCTGAAGAAGGCGCTCTCCTGGTAGCCGCGCTGACTGCCGATCATCTGCACGAGCTTGCCGCCCCGGGCGCCCCAGATCTTCACGCTCTCGTCGCTGCTGGTGGCGGCGAGGAGCAGCCCGTCGGGGCTGTAGCTGACGCTCAGGACGTTGCCGGCCTGCTTGTCAAGCGTGGCCACGCTGCCGCCATCGGCCACGCGCCACAGGCGCACGGCGTGGTCCCAGCCGCCCGAGGCGAACTGCTGGCCGTCGGGGCTGAAGTCGATGGCCCAGACGCCGCCCTTATGGGCGCTGATCAGGCGCGCCGGCCGCACGCCCCCGCCCTCCCAGTCGAGGGTGCGCTGCCCGGCGACGGTGCGCAGCCAGAAGGCCCGCCAGCGCGTTGCGGTACATCCCGTAGGTGAAGACGAACAGAGCCACCGCGATGGCCATGGCCAGGGTCGCGCCGAGGTCGAACTCGCGGAAGGTATAAGAGGCCAGCCCGAGCATGAAACCCGGAGCCGGGCCCGCC
>JAAXUL010000485.1 GCA_013336035.1 Chloroflexales bacterium | reverse complement strand
GGGCCTTGAGGGCCACGTCCTTCTGCGCGTCGTCCAGCCCCAGGTCGGCGAGGCGCAGGCGGAAGTTGAGCATGCCCGTGAGTTCGACGATCGAGCTGAGGAGGACCCCGGCCAGGGCGCTGCCGACCATGCCCGCCGCCCGGTTGATCCCCGCGCTCAGCCCAGCCAGGTCGGCGGGCAGCACGCTGAAGAAGAAGTAGGCCCAGGCCGCCGAGCCCACCAGGAAGCCGACCCCGAAGAGGGTCATAATCGGGATGGTCAGCAGGTAGGGGAAGTTCGGCCGCAGCAGCGTGCTCATCAGCATGGCCGCGCCCATCATCCCTAGCCCCGCGCCGACCACGATGTGGCGCGGCTGCTCGATGGCGAAGCGGCCCGCCCAGGGCAGCAGGGGGATGGTGCCCAGGAGGATGGGCGCCAGGGCGAGCCCCGCCACGAGGCCCCAGTTCTGCTGCACCGTCAGGAAGAACTGGTACATCTGCAGCACGTAGCCGCTCAGCGCGAAGCTGAAGGTGGCCGACACCAGCAGCATCAGCGAGAGCATGTGGCGCGGCACCTCGCGCGCGGCCTGGAAGAGCCCCGGCCGCCGCATGCGCCCCGTCCAGACGACGAGCACCAGCGTGCCCGCCAGCGCCGCCGCCGCCGCGGCCAGGGTGAGCGGGTTGAGCCAGGTGCCGCTCACCCTCGCCACGACCAGGCCAAACATGACGACCAGGGTGATGAAGGTCCAGGCCGCCGCCGCCACCGCCTCGACTCGTCCGACCCCGCCCGGCGCGCTGCTCTCGGGGAGGTAGCGCCAGGCCATCTGCAGGCCGATGGCGCCCGCGATGATCGGCAGCGCCAGCGCCCAGCGCCAGCCAAACCAGTCCTCGAGCGGGATGCCCAGCAACGCCGCCAGGGTCCCCACCCCGATCACGAAGTTGTAGATCAGCAGGGCGATCTTGCGCTCGTCCCCCAGGAAGTACAGCCGGATCATCCCCAGGGCCAGGGGGAAGGCCAGGGCCCCGAAGAGCCCGACCAGCGCCCTGCAGACGATCAGCGCCGGCAGGCTCCACGCGGCCAGCGAGAGGGCATTGCACGCCAGCGAGCCGATGGCCCCGATCAGCAGGATGCGGCGCCGCCCCAGCAGGTCGCCCATCACGCCGCCGATCAGCTGGAAGGCGACGAAGAGGATCAGCCCCAGGTTCGCGACGAAGCGGTACTCCTGCCACGCCACCCCGAAGGCCGAGGCCGGGATCTCGAGCCCCAGGATCCACAGGTGCGGCTCGGCCAGCTGGGCGAAGGAGACCGTACAGCAGGCGGCCAGGATCCACCAGCGCCGCGCGTGGTCCGTCGGGCTGATGCCGAGGGCCGTGATGGCCGCGGGGCCTGATGTGGCGCGGGTGAGGTGCATAGAGTGGCCTAGGGGCTCCCGAAGATCAGGTAGACCGCGCTGGGGAGCAGGACGAGCACGGCGACGGCGGCGATCAGCCAGCGGCGCAGCCGCTCGTCCAGCTGGGGCACCGTCGCCAGCGAGGCGATCACGACCGACGCGATGGTGATGACGTAGAGGATGTAGAGACGCATGGGGGCTGGCTCCTTTACGCGGCGACCGGGTAGCCTGGGCCAAGGGGGATGCCCAGCATGAACCAGGCGATGAACAGGATGAGCCAGGCGCCCAGGATGGCCAGCGAGTAGGGGATCATCAGGGCGATCACCGTGCCGAGGCCCGCGTCCTTCTGGTAGCGCTGCGCCACGGTGACGATGAAGGGCAGGTAGACCATCAGCGGCGTCAGCATGTTCATCGGCGAGTCGCCGATGCGGTAGGCGGCCAGCACCGTCTGCGGGGCCACGCCCAGGCGGAAGAAGATCGGGATGAAGACCGGGGCAAAGATGGCCCACTTCGGCACCACGCCGGGGATGATCAGGTCGAGGATGACGATCACCAGGATCATGCCGATCAGCAGCGGCAGCGCGCCCACGTTCGCCCGCTCGAGGGTCTCGGCCATCATCACCGCGATCACCCGCGGCATGTTGCTGTAGTTGAAGATCGCGATGAACTGGCTGATCATCAGCAGCATGAAGATCAGCCCCGAGAGCCCGGCGAAGGTCTTGGTGATCGCCCCGATCACGTCGTTGCTGCCCTTGATCGTCCCGGCGCCGATGCCGTAGCAGATGCCGGATATGAGGAAGATCAGCGAGATGACGAAGATCAGGCTGTCCATAAAGGGCGTGTTGCCGACGATCTGGCCCGTCGCCGGGTCGCGCAGGGGCGCGCCCGGGGGCAGCGTGATCAGCAGGATGAAGGCGAGCACGCCCAGAAAGCCGTAGAGGGCGAGCCGCAGCCCGCGGGCCTCCTGCGCCTTCTGCTCATCGCTCAGCTCCTCGTCGACGTTGCCCGTCTCGCCGGGGCCGGGCGTGTACGTGCCGAGCCGCGGCTCGACCATGCGCTCGGTGACCACGGTGCAGACGATCGCCAGCACGATCGACGAGACCACGCTGAAGATGAAGTTGGCGGTGATGGTCAGGGGCTCGCCGCCGGCCAGGGTGATCGCCTCGTTGGTGATCTCGGTCAGCATGGCGTCGATCGGTGTGATCAGCAGGTTGACCGCGAAGACGCCCGCTACGCCCGCGAAGGCGGCCGCCATCCCGGCGAGGGGGTGGCGCCCGATCGTGACGAAGGCCGCGGCGGCCAGGGGGATCAGGATGAGGTAGCCCGCGTCCGAGGCCACGCTCGAGAGCACGCCGACGAAGATCAGGATGAAGGCGATCAGGGGCCGCGGCGCCACCTGCACCAGCTTGCGGATCAGCGCCGCCATCATGCCCGCGCCCTCGGCGGCGCCAACGCCCGCCATCGCCACCAGAGTCACGGCGACCACGCCGAAGCCCGCGAAGTTGGATACGAACGAGGTGAAGATGAAGCGGATGCCCTCGACCGACAGCAGGTTCTTGATCGCGATCGTCTCGTTGCGGATCTCGTAATTCGCGTCGTAGGGATCGGTCGGGAGGAACACCCCGGGCTCGGTGGAGTCCTCGTAGTAGTCGCTCTGTACGGCCGTGGGTGTCTGCACAGCGACCTGCTCGGTGACGCTCACGCCCAGCAGCCCGAGGACGGCCGAGAGCACGATCACGCCCGCGATCAGGTACAGGAACATGAGCACCGGGTGGGGCACCGTGTAGCCCACCCGCTCGATGCCGTCCAGCAGGCGCTGGGTGAACCCACCCTGCTGTTTCTTCGCCGCGGCTCCAGTCGCCATCTCGCCCTCCAGTTCAGGGTTACTTCGTCTTACCGGTGCCTGCCCAGAGCTCGGCCATGCGCACGCACTCCAGCCAGTTGCGCACCGGGCGCTGCTCGAGCTCGTTGTCCAAGGGGGCGCTCATAGGCTCGCCAGCTCTTCGAGGTAGACGATCGCGGTCTCGATGCCGCGCTGGAACATCGCGAGGCTGTAGCTCTCGTTGGCGGCGTGCAGGCCGTCGTCGTCGAGCCCGTAGCCCATCATTACCACCGGGAGCTTCATCAGGTTGGCGAAGTCGGCCACCACCGGGATGCTGCCGCCGCCGCGCGTGAAGACCGGCGTCGCGCCCCAGCCCCGCTCGTAGGCCCGCGCCGCCGCCTGCATCTCCGGCAGGTCGTAGGGGATCAGCGCCGGCTCGCCGGTGTTGAGCAGGCGGACTGTCACCTGGACCGTCGGGGGCGCCAGCGTTTCGATATACGCCTTGAGCTGCTCGAAGACCTTGTGTGGGTTCTGGTTGCCGACCAGGCGCGAGCTGAGCTTGGCCGAGGCCTTTGAGGGGATGATCGTCTTTGGCCCGGGGCCCGTCCAGCCGCTCCACAGGCCGTTGATGTCGAGGGTCGGCCGCGCCGAGACCCGCTCGCGGATGGTGTAGCGCGCGTCGCCCCAGGCCGCCGCGACGCCCGTCGCCTGCCTGAGCTGCTCGTCCGTCAGGTCCGTCTTCGCGATCATCGCGCGCTCGTCCGCCCGCAGCGGCACGACATCGTCGTAGAAGCCTGGCACGGCGATGGTGTTGTCGGGGTTGTAGAGCTTGCCGAGGAGCTCGACCAGGGCCAGGGCCGGGTTGTGCACCGCGCCGCCGTAGAAGCCGCTGTGCAGGTCATCGGAGGGGCCGCGCACCTCGACCTCCAGATAGGTCATGCCGCGCAGGCTGTGGGTGATCGCCGGCTCCTCGCTTGTGCGCATCGACGAGTCGCTGATCACGCAGACATCGGCCCGCAGCAGGTCCAGGTGGGCCTCGAGGAAGGGCCGCAGGTTGGGCGACGAGACCTCCTCCTCGCCCTCGAGCAGAAATTTCACGTTGACCGGGGCCGCGCCCGCGCTCTTGAGGTAGGCCTCGAGGGCCTTGAGGTGGATGAAGAGCTGGCCCTTGTCGTCGGTGGCGCCGCGGGCGTAGACCCGCCCGTCCTTCTCGACCGGCTCGAAGGGCGGCGTCTCCCAGCCGTCCTCCAGCGCGGCCGGCACCACGTCGTAGTGGCCGTAGACCAGGACGGTCGGCTTCGTCGGCCCGGCGCCCAGCCACTCGCCGTAGACCACCGGGTGGCCGGCCGTTGGCATCACCTGGACCTTATCGAGGCCGAGCTCGCGCAGATGGGCCGCCAGCCACTCCGCCATGCGGCGCACCTCGCCGGCGTAGGCCGGGTCGCCGCTCAGGCTGGGGATGCGCAGCATCTCGAACAGCTCCTGCTGAAAACGCGGGGCCTGGTCGCGCGCGTACCTGCGCGCGGCATCGCTCGACAGTGTCATGTAGAGAGATCTCCTCTTCCCTTACGCGGCGGGCTGTCCCGCTAAGACAAGGTTCGTACCCGCGTTACGCTTTCAGCCGCTGCCCGCGGCGGGGGCGGGGGGCCTGCGGCCCCCGCAAAGGGTGGTTGGAGGGCGAGGCCCTCCACGCCTGCCCAGACTGTAACGTCGACGCTCGCGCAGCGAAGCCTTGTCTAAGAGATGCATCAGGGCCCCGTCGCTGTCTTCTTCTTGCGGCCCTTCGCCGCCGGCTCGGGCAAGCCGCTGGGGAGCTCGGCCGGGTTGTAGTGGGGCAGGCCGCCGGCGGGGATGATCGCCAGGGCCGCGACCCCGGCCAGCGCCAGGAAGCTGGCCTTCAGCGCGCGCAGGCGCGCCTCCTCGTTGATCCGCACCGCCTCGGCCGCCTGCTCGGGCGTGGCGGTGGTGCCGGCCAGGAGCTCGTCCAGCTGCTCGTTGCTCACGAAGTCCACGCTGTCGAGGTTGACCTGGCGGAGCAGCTCTGGCGGCAGGCTGGGGTTGTTGGCGACCAGGCTGGCGACCAGCGCGCTGAGCACGCCGATGGCCAGCGCGCCGCTGATGGCCGTGCCCAGGGCGGTCGAGAGATTGTTGGTCGTGCCGCGCAGGGCGCCCACGTCGCCGGCCAGCTCCTTGGGCGAGGCCGAGACCAGCACGTTGAAGATCAGGGTCAGCAGCGAGCCCTCGGCCAGGCCCACCACCACCAGGCTGAGGATCACCATGGGCGTGCCCCAGCTGTTGGAGATCGTGAAGGCCAGCAGCAGCAGCCCGACGGTGACCACGACAAATGCGAAGCGCCCGATCTGGCGCGGGGTCAGGCGCTCGAAGAGCCGCACGATCAGCGCGGTGCCGGCGAAGATCGCCAGCGAGTAGGGGATGACCGCCACGGCGGTCTGCAGGCTGCTGCGGCCCTGCACGATCTGGATGTAGAGCGGGATCAGGAAGTTGATCGCCGGCCCGAGGGCGCCGATGATCAGCAGGGCGTAGACCGCGGCCCGCTCCTCGGCCGAGTCGAGGACCTCCATGGCGAGCAGGGATGCCTGGCCCTGGGCCTCGCGCAGGTGCGACCAGGCGAGGAAGAGCTGGCCGAGCACGATCCCGGCGAGGATCATGAAGGGCGCCGGCGAGAGGCCGAGGATGCTGAAGGGCGCGGTGGGCGTGGCGGTCAGCACGCCCCAGGCGTTGAGGTAGTTGAAGCCGAGGCTGATCAGGGTGATGGCGGCGGCGGCGAGGACCGCGCCGCTCCAGTCGATCTTCAGGCCGGGCTGGCGCGGCACCGGCTTGAGGCGGAAGCTGAGGGCGAAGATGGCGAGGGCGAGGAAGACCAGGATGGCGAAGGCGTAGCGCCAGCTGAGAAAGGTGCCGAGGAAGCCGGCGATCAGGAACGCGAGCACGCCGGCGGAGGCCTGGGCCGCGCCGAGCAGGCCGAGGGCCTGAGCCTGCTGCTTGGCGCGGTAGTGGGAGGCGATCAGCACCACCAGCGAGGGCACCATGGCGGCGGCGACCAGGCCGGCCAGGGCCTGGACCTGGGTCATCCCGCTCGGGCTCTGGCTGAGCGCCATGAGGCCCATCGCGA
>JAAXUL010000484.1 GCA_013336035.1 Chloroflexales bacterium | reverse complement strand
TCCAGGGCCTCGGAATTGCCGAGGGTGGCGGCTTCGAGCCTGGTGCTCTTGGTGGGGATGCGCACCACCTCGACGCGGTGGCAGATCGGGGCGTAGGTCGGCATATCCGAGCCGCCCAGCTGCCAGCTCGCGCGGGCCTCGGGGGTCAGCCAGATCAGCTGCTTGCAGCGGCGGCGCAGCTCCTCGAGGACCCAGGCGTTGGGCTGGCTGTAGTTGCCGCGCCCGTCGCCGAGGATGATCAGGGTGGTCCGGCCGGTGACGGCCGCGAGGTGGCGCTCGTAGAAGATCTCGAGCGCCCGGCCGTAGTTGCTGTTCTCGTCGGTGTCGATCACCTCGCCGCTGAAGACCCTGCCGATGGCCTCGTCGAGGCTCGAGCGCTCGACCTCGGCGGTGATCTCGGCCAGGTCGCTGACGAAGACGTAGCTGCGCACCTTGCTGAACAGCGACTGCAGGCTGTAGACCAGGTGCAGCATGAAGCGCGCGGTGTTGCGCACCGAGAGGCTGACATCGCAGATCAGCACTAGCCGCGGCCGCTCGTTCCGGCGGTTCGCCAGCACCGGGTGGAAGGGCACGCCGTCATACTTGAGGTTGCCGCGCAGCGTGCGCGAGAGGTTGATCCGCCCCGTCGTGCTGGTCGTCCGGCGGCTCGAGAGCGCGCCGCGCATCTGGCGCCCCAGGCGGCGCACGATCTCCTCCATCTGGCGGCGCTCGTGCTCGTTGAAGCGGTAGTCATAGGCGCCCTTTAGATGCTCGAGCTCGTGCGCCATGGCCTCGTTGCCGCGCAGCGCCAGCTCGCGCTCGATATAGCCCTTCAGCAGCTCGGGCAGGTTGGCGATCACCCCGTCGATCTGCTGGGCCAGCCGCTCCAGCAGCGCCTCGTCAACGTCCATGTCCGCCAGGTCGGCCTGCAGCGCCTCGGCGGCGCCGGCGATCAGGTCGAGCTCGAGCTCCTCGATCGCCGCGCCGAAGTTCAGCTCGCCCGGGCTCGCGACATTGCGCACCCGCCGGGTGCGCAGGTGATGGGTCAGCCGCTTCATCACCAGGTCGAGCAGGCCCTTGTTGCGGTTCAGGATGAGATGCTGGCTGAGCGACGAGAGGCTGAGCCGGTTCGGCTCGCGGTGCAGGTTGAACATCGAGACCATCTTCTCGGGGTCGAAGTAGTCTCGCACGTCCGACGGCTCGTCGTGGGTGTGCTCGTTCTGGTTGACCCCTGGCTCGTCGGGCTGCAGCGCGATCCGCGTCGGCTCGCCCGGCTCGTCGTGGCTGTGGTCGTGGTCGTGATGGTGGCCGTGGTCGTGGGCCAGCTCGGGCAGGGTGAAGAAGGCCTCGAAGAGATGCTCGAACAGCGGGAGGTCGCGCGTGTCCTTGATCAGCGTACAGCCCAGGATGACCCGCACTGTCTCGCGGTCAGCAAGGGCGCTGAAGGCCAGCCCGCGCAGCGAGTCGATCGTCTCGGCCGGCGAGATGCGCAGGCCGTTGAGCTTGAGCACGTGGATGAATCGGTTGACGACGGCGTCCATTATGTTTGCCCGCTGCTCTTAGGGCGACAGCCCTTATCGTGCTAGCTCCGCGAGCCGTCCCGGTAGGAGGTGAAGTAGCGCGCGGTGTGCTCCTGCTGCCGGTCGAGGGCCGCCTGCACCCCGGCGTCGTGGTGGTGATGGTGGTGATCGTGGTCGTGGTGGTGATGCTCGCCCGGCGCGCCGCCCAGCAGCCGCGGCAGCTCGGCGCTGACCTTCTGCACATCGCGGTCGTACTTCAGGATCAGCTGGAGGGTCTCCTCGACCAGATCGGGGGTGAGGCTCTCGGCGTTGAGCAAGATCAGCGCCCTGGCCCAGTCGAGGGTCTCGCTGATGCTGGGCGCCTTGCGCAGGTCGAGGGCGCGGACGTTGCGGATCAGCTCGACCACCTGGCGGGCCAGGGCCTCGCTGATCTCGGGCACCTTCAGGCGCACAATCTCGAGCTCGCGCTCCTCGCCGGGGTAGCCGATCGAGAGGTGCAGGCAGCGCCGCTTCAGGGCCTCGCTCAGCTCGCGGGTGTTGTTGCTGGTGATGATCACCGCGGGCGGCGAGGTGGCGCTGATCGTGCCGATCTCGGGGATGCTGACCTGGAAGTCGCTCAGCACCTCGAGCAGGAAGGCCTCGAACTGCTCCTCGGCGCGGTCGACCTCGTCGATCAGCAGCACCACCGGCTCCGGCGACGCGATCGCCTGGAGGATGGGCCGGCGCACGATGAAGTGCTCGGAGAAGAAGGCGTCCTCGTGGTGGCGGATCTGCTCGACCGCGTCGCGCAGGTCGGTGATGTGCTCGAGGGAGCGGCCGATCTTCTCGCGCAGGATCTGGGTGTAGAGCAGCTGCTTGCTGTACTCCCACTCGTAGAGCGCGCGCGCCTCATCCAGGCCCTCGTAGCACTGCAGGCGGATCAGGCGGCGCTCGAGCGCGCGGGCGACCACCTTGGCCAGCTCGGTCTTGCCGACGCCCGCCGGCCCTTCGATCAGCACCGGCTTCTGCATCTTCAGCGCCAGAAAGATCACGGTTGCCAGCCGGCGGTCACAGATGTACTGCTGCTCGCGCAGCTGCGCGATCACCTGGTCGATCGACTCAAACATGGGCGCGCTCCAACGGGAGGGTCTGGGAGGGCCTGGCCCTCCCAGCAACCACCCGCAAAACTTGGTTTTGCTAATAGTATGAGCCGGTCATGCAGTGCTCGACCACGGGCAGCAGCGCCTCGAAGGTGACCTCGCGGGCGTTGCCGGGGGTGCAGGCGTCGCCGAGCACGTGCCTGGCGACCCGCTCGATGTCGGGCTTGTCGCCCTTGACCTTCGGGCCGCCCCACTCGGCGTACTGGCCCATGTTCATGCGCGACTTGGTGTAGTTGCCGACGCTAGAGAAGTTCGGCGGGATGCCGACGTCCTTGCTCAGGCGGATGGCCGCCTCGAGGGCGCGCTCGGCGGCGCTCACATCGGTCAGCCCGTCCACGTTCTCGCCCATCGCGCGGGCGATGTCGCGGAAGCGCTTGTAGTTCGCCGGCATGTTGAACTCCCACACGCGTGGCAGGGCGACGGCGTTATTCAGGCCGTGGTGGCTGTCGTAGTAGGCGCTCACGGCGTGCGAGATCGAGTGGATGATCCCCAGGCCGCCGCTGCTGAAGGCCTGCGCGGCGATGTACTGGGCCATCATCATGTTATAGCGCGCCTCGTAGCTCAGCGGCTCGTACACGGTCTGGCGCAGGTTCTCGGCCACCATCTCGATCGTCTTGAGCGCGCTGCCCAGGCTCGGCGGGAAGTTGATCCGCGAGACGTAGGGCTCGGAGGCGTGGGCCAGCACGTCGAAGCCGCAGAAGGCCGTCAGGTCCTGCGGCATCGAGAAGAAGAGCACCGGGTCGTTGATCGCCAGGGTCACCGGGCAGCTCTCGTCGAAGCCGACATACTTGTGGGGGGCGTTCTCGGTCGTCATGTCGGTGATCACATAGGCCCAGCTGGTCTCCGAGCCTGTGCCGGCGGTGGTGTTGATGGCGATATGGGGCGGGTTGTCCGGGCGCTCCGACTTGTTGAAGCCCTCGAACTCGTTGATGCTGCGCCCGTCGTGGGCCACCACGATGCGGGCCGCCTTGCAGGCATCGGTCACGCTGCCGCCGCCGACCGAGATGAAGCTGTCGCACCGCTCCTGCGTGTAGAGCTTGTAGGCGTCCATGACGTTGTAGTCCTTGGGGTTGGACTCGACCTTGTCATAGACGACGACATCGATCTCGCGGTACCTCAGCTTGCCGACGATGTCGTCCACAATCCCGGTGCCGCGTAGCCCCGAGGTCATGAGCAGGCTGCGCTTGAAGCCGAGCTTCCGCGCCTCGACGCCGACTAGCTCGTAGGCGCCCGGGCCGAGCAGGCCGCGCGGCATGCGGTGGAACTCTTTGATCGGGAACTGCCAGAGCCGATGCGCTTCCATAGAGGCGTAACTCCTTTGTTCGAGCTGACGGAAGGGTAGAGCGCTACCCCTCCGGTCTGCCCTTCAGCGGGCAGGCAAGCGTTCAGACACCAGATCCGGCCCCAGGTCGCCACCGTACCTGCGCAGGTGAGGGATGCGGCGGGCGCGCTTTCGCGACAGTGCGCCCGCGCCGGGAAGCACGAACAGACAGGCCTTTGAGCTATCGGCCCAGCGCTGTAGCCCAAATCCTACCGAGGTGTTCGTAAACTTTTGTTTAACAGGATGGGCTGAGTATAGTCAACGCGGCAGGCCGCTGTTACTGCCATATGGCAGGTATTGTTACTCTGCCGTCATCTGCAGCAGCCCCAGCTCGAGCGCGCGCACCGCGGCCAGGGTGCGGCTGGGGACCCGCAGCTTGGCGATGATCTGCTCGACGTAGGCTTTGACCGTGCCCCTGCTCAGCAAGAGCGTGTGCGCGATCTGTAGGTTGGTCAGCCCCTGGGCCAGCAGGCGCAGCACATCGAGCTCGCGGGGCGTCAGCTGCTCGCGCGCCGGGCCGCTCTGCTCGGGCGCCAGCCCGTAGATCTGGTGGAGCAGGTCGGCGTCCTTGTGCCCGCTGAACAGGGGCTTGCCGCGCTGCACCTGGCGCAGCGCCGCCGCCAGCTTGCCGCGCGTCACATTCTTGAGCAGCCAGCCGTCCGCGCCCGCCTTCAGCGCCTCTCTGCGGCAGCGCAGATCGCCCTGCGGCGAGAGAATGATCACCCGGATGGCGGGGTGGCGCTGCTTCAGCGCTCGCGTCGCCTCCAGGCCGTCCATCTCGGGCATGCGCTCATCGAGCAGGGCCAGATCGGGCCGCAGCCGGCCGCACATGTCGAGGGCCTCGCGGCCATCCGCCGCGACCCCGACCACGCTCAGATCGGGCTCGGCCTCCAGGGCGTGCCGTAGCCCGATCCGCATCAGCTCCATATCGTCGGCGATGACAACGCGCAGCTGATTGGACGGCCTGCCTGAGCAGGAAAGGACGGAGTTTTTCATCAGCCTCTCGCACACTGGTTGGTGATCAGGCTTTCAGCGGGCTAACCCGATCAAGGATCTTCAGCTGCTCTAGCTGGAGGAGCGCGCGGACGAAGATCTCGCGCGCCGACGCCGGCAGCGCGCGCGCTGCCAGAAACTCGTCGAGGAGCGCGCCGAGCGATCTGCTGGCGTCCAGGGCGCTCAGGAATGTGACCAGGTCGGGGGAGTGCAGGAAGTAGAGCCGGCGATTGTCGTGGCGGTAGACCAGCCCGCCGAAGCGCTCGGGCCGAATGGCGGCGTGCGCCGCGAGCCGGTAGTGTGAGTCAAGGTCCATAACAAGGCGCTCCCATAGCGGGGAGGCTCGGAGGGGCCTATGGCCCCTTCGAAACAACCCTCCTTTCGTGTGGCGACGGGGCCGCCACGGGGAAGAGTCATTTCAGCATCTGTCCGGCGTCAACTTTCAGCTCCAGGCCGGTGACGTAGCGGGCCTCGTCCGAGACCAGCCACAGGGCCGCGTTGGCGATGTCCTGCGCCTCGATCAGCTGCACCGGCAGCAGGTTGTCCTGGCGCAGCTGGGCCACGAGCTGCTCTTTGGGGATGCCGGCGGCCTGGGCCATGCCGGTGATCAGCGCGGTGTCTACGCCGGTCGGGTGGATCGTGTTCACGGTGATGCCGTGCTCGGCCACCTCTATGGCCAGGCTGCGCGCCAGGCCGACGACGCCCCACTTGGCGGCGCAGTAGTGCGAGAGGCCCGGCATGCCCTTCAGGCCGGCGACCGAGGAGGTCATAATGATCCGCCCGCCGCTCTGCTGGGCCAGCATCTGCGGCACGACATATTTCGCCGCCAGCCAGTAGCCCTTCAGGTTGACGTCCAGCATGATGTCCCACCACTCCTCGGTCACGTCCCAGGTGGTGGCCATATCGGCGATGCCCGCGTTGCAGATCAGGATGTCGATGCGGCCGAGGGCGCCGATGGTCTCGCGCACGGCCGCCTCGATCTCGCCGGCGCTGCGCACATCGGCCACCAGGGCCAGGGCGCGGCGGCCCAGGGCGCGCACCTGGCCCACGGTCTCGTCCAGGTCCGCCCGGCTTGCCAGCCCATAGCGCGGGTAGGGCAGATCGCGGCAGATGTCCAGGGCGGCGATGTCGGCGCCCGCGCGCGCGAGGGTCAGCGCGTGGGCGCGGCCCTGGCCGCGGGCGGCCCCGGTGATGAAGGCGACCTTTCCGTCGAGCTTGGTCATAGTGGGCGCATAGGGGCTTTTCTCGCGGAGGGGCGCGGCCAGCTCGCTCTCTCACTCTCGGCGACCACGGATGCCGAGCGCGAGCGGCTCGTGCCGCACAACCGGCAGTGGACCATCGACGCGTTGCTCGGCGCCATTCGCAACGACCCCCGTGCGAGCCCG
>JAAXUL010001323.1 GCA_013336035.1 Chloroflexales bacterium | reverse complement strand
CTGCGCGGCCACCATGTGACCCTGGTCGAGCAGCGCGACCGGCTCGGCGGGGCGATCAACCTGGCCTCGGCCGAGCCGGGCCGCAGGCGGCTGGAGCTCTCGACCCAGTGGCTCGAGGCCCAGATCCGCAGGCTCGGCGTGAGCGTCAAGCTCGAGAGCGAGGCGAGCATCGAGAGCATCCGCGCCGAGGCGCCCGACGCGGTGATCGTGGCCGTCGGCGGGCTGGCGGGGCGCCTGGCGGGCGTCGAGCTGGACGACAGTGTGCCGGTGCTGAACGAGCGCGAGATCCTGGACGGCGCGCCGCTGCCGCCGCCCGGCAAGGCGGTGGTGCTCGACGAGATCGGCGACCACGACGGCATGGCCGTCGCCGAGTGGCTGGCCGGCAAGGGCTGGCGGGTCGAGATCGTCACCGCCGATATGTTCTGCGGCCAGCGCCTGACGGCGACCCAGGAGCTGACGGCCTGGAACCAGCGCGCCTGGCAGAAAGGGGTGCTCTTCCACCCGCAGCAGGAGGCGCTGCGGGTCAGCGAGCGGGCGCTGACGATGGCCGACCGCTTCAGCCGCGAGGAGCGGCGCATCGAGGCGATCGACCTGATCGTCGACGTGAGCTACGACGTGCCGAACGAGGGGCTCTACTTCGCGCTCAAAGAGGCCGGGTACGGCAAGCACGGCATGCCGGCCCTCTACCGCGCCGGCGACTGTGTCGCGCCGCGCCGGCTGGGCCAGGCCGTGCTCGAGGGCCATCGGGCCGGAAGGGCGGTGTAGGGTGGATCAAGCAGCCCGCCTGCTGTTTACGCCGATCAGGCTCGGCAGCCTGACGCTCAAGAACCGGATCGTCTTCTCGGCGCACCTGACCAACTACGCCGAGGACTATATGCCCTCCGAGCGCCACGTCTACTACTACCGCGAGCGGGCGCGCGGCGGCGCGGGGCTGATCATCACCGAGGAGCACTCGACCCACCCGACCGACCACCCCTACGAGAAGCTGATCCACGCCTTCAACCCGGAGGTCATCCCGCGCTACCGGCGCATCACCGAGGCGATCCACGCCGAGGGCGTGCCCATCCTGGCCCAGATCAACCACAACGGCGGCCAGGGCAGCGGCATGTTCACCCGCCTGCCGGCATGGGCGCCGTCGGCGGTCGCCGACCCGCTCTTCCGCGAGGTGCCCAAGGCCATCGAGCTCGAGGATATCCAGGCGGTCATCCAGGGCTACGCCCAGGTGGCGCGCCATACGCAGCTGGGCGGCTTCGACGGCGTCGAGCTGCAGTGCTCGCACTCGTCGATCGTGCGCCAGTTTCTCTCGCGGCACAACAACCGGCGCGCCGACGCCTACGGCGGCGGCCTCGAGGGCCGCATGCGGCTGCTGCGCGAGATCATCGCCGCCATCCGCGAGCGCTGCGGGCGCGGCTATGTGCTGGGCGTGCGCCTCTGCGGCGACGAGCTGATCCGCGACGGGATCGTGCTCGACGAGGCCGTCGCGGCGGCGCGTATGCTCGAGGCCGACGGGCTGGTCGACTATATCAATACCAGCATCGGCACGGCGACGCAGACCCTGTACATGATCGAGGCCTCGATGCACATCCCGCCCGGCTACGCCCTGTTCATCTCGTCGGCCATCCGCCGCGCGGTGCGGCTGCCGGTGATCGGTGTGGGCCGGATCAAGGACCCCATCCAGGCCGAGCGGGTGCTGCAAGAGGGCCACGCCGACCTGGTCGGCGTCGTGCGCGCCCAGATCGCCGACCCCGAGTTCGGGCGCAAGTCGCGCGAGAACCGGGCCGAGGATATCCGGCTCTGCCTGTCGTGCAACCAGGAGTGTGTCGGCCGCATGGGCCTGAACCGCTGGATGGGCTGCATCGAGACACCCGCCACCGGCCGCGAGCAGGCGCTGGGGATCGGGACGCTCCAGCCGGCGGGCCAGAGGAAGCGGGTGGTCGTGGTGGGCGGCGGGCCGGCGGGCATGAAGGCGGCCGTGGTCGCCGCGCGCCGGGGCCACCAGGTCACGCTGTTCGAGCAGCAGGCCGAGCTGGGCGGGCAGGTCAACCTGGCGGTCAAGGTGACCAACCGGGCCGAGTTCGGCGACCTTGTGCGCAACCTGCTGCACGAGATCCACCAGCTCGAGATCACCGTGCGGGCGGGCACGCTCGCCACGCCCGAGCTCGTCCTCGCCGAGCGGCCAGACGCCGTGGTCATCGCCACCGGCTCCACCCCCGACCGCGCGACCTTCCCCGGCGCCGACGGGCCGGGGGTGGCCGACGTGGCCGACATCCTCGCCGGGCGGGCCGAGCCGGGCCGGCGCGTGCTGATCGTAGATCGGCTGGGCTTCCACGAGGCCGCCGGCGTGGCCGAGTACCTGGCCGAGCGCGGCAGCAAGGAGATCGGAAGAG
>JAAXUL010001322.1 GCA_013336035.1 Chloroflexales bacterium | reverse complement strand
CAGCATCCGACTGGACGATGGTCGCGCTCAGCGGGTAGCCGTCGCGCGCCCTGATGGTCATCGCCTCCTCACGCACGGGGCACCCTCCCAGCCCGATCACGACCGCACACCATTCTTGACACGAGTGTACTCGGCTGAGCAACAGAGCGCATCGCCCGGAAGCGGAGCACATGCGGAGACTAGCAGCAGGCGCGGCCACGCAAGAAACCCACCCGGTACGGAAATGTGTGCTTCACCCCACGACCCTCTTAGCGAAGCTGGCGCGAGGCGCTATTGGCGCCAGCCACGAGACCAAAACGATCACGGTTTCTGCTATACTGGGCAAACCGTGATCGTTTTGAGGTACCCCATGACTGCCGACATCCACATGGACCTCCGCCTGGAGCGCCGGATCGCGGAGAAGCGCCGCGCCCTCGACCTCCAGCGACCGCTGCCGCCCGCGATCACGGCCAAGCTCTACGAGGATCTCCGCGTCCGGCTCACCTACCACTCCAACGCCATCGAGGGCAACACCCTCGACCTTGGCGAGACCCAGCTCGTCATCGCGCACGGCATCACCATCGGCGGCCACACGCTCCAGGAGCACCTGGAGGCGATCAATCACGCCGCCGCGTTCACGTTTGTGCGCGACCTGGCCCAGCGCGACGCGGCGCTCGACGAGGCGGCCCTGCTCCAGCTCCACGCGCTGTTGGCGCAGCCGGCGCGAAGCGCTATCACCAAGGACCTGGTCGAGTCCGCTGGCGCGTACCGCGCGGGCGCGGTCTTCATCTCGGGCTCCGAGTACCGCCCGCCCCACCACAGCCAGGTGCCCGGGCTGATGCGCGACTGGTTCGCGTGGGTAGCCGGCGATGGGCTGGCCTACGCGCCGATCCTGCGCGCCGCGCTCGCCCACGAGATGCTGCTGGCCATCCACCCCTTCCTCGACGGCAACGGGCGCACCGCGCGGCTGGTCCTGAACCTCCAGCTCATGCAGTCCGGCTACCCGGTGACGCTGCTGCTGCGCGGCTGGCGAGCAACCTACATCCGCGCCCTCGAGCAGGCCCACCACGGCCAGTACAACCCCCTGATCAACGTGATCGGGCGCGCGGTCGAGGGCGGGCTCGACCTCTTCCTGGAGGCCTGCGACGCGGTGCCGCAGGAGCTGCAGCGCCCGCTCCGCGATGTGGCCAAGGAGTGCGCGATGGATGCGGGCTACCTGGGCTGGCTGCTGCGGGCGGGGCGCGTGGCCGGGCGCAAGCGCGGCGGGCGCTGGTACGCCTCCGCCGCAGCCGTGCGGCGCTATCAGCAGGAGGTGGCGTCGGGCGCGATCCCGACGGGCCGGCCCCGCCGCCCCCAGCGGTGATGTCGAAGAGGGGGAGGCGGACCCGCCTACCGCTCGGTCCATGTGACTCGCTCGATGGTGGAATAACGCGTGCTGGGCTCGATCCATATGCCCGCCCATCAGCACCGGGCGGCAGAAGCTGAGGAAGTGAAGTGAAGTGATCGTATGAGCTTTGATCAGGAGCCGGTCGACAGCCCCGTGGACTGGGTCGCCGAGCACGTCCGCCGCTATATCGAGACCAATGGGGAGGATGGCTACCTCTGGCGCGGCGCGCCGACGCTCATCCTCACCACCATCGGCCGGCGCTCGGGCACGCCCCGCCGCCTCGCCCTCATCTACGGGGAGGACGCGGCCGGCTATGTCGTCGTGGCGTCCAAGGGCGGGGCCGACGAGCACCCCGCGTGGTACCAGAACCTGCTGGCCCACCCCGAGGTGGAGGTGCAGGTGAAGGCCGACCGCTTCCGGGCCCGCGCCCGCACCGCCACGCCCGAGGAGCACGCCCGGCTCTGGCCGCGCATGGTGGCGATCTGGCCCGACTACGCCCGCTATCAGGAGCGGACCTCGCGGCAGATCCCGCTGGTCGTGCTGGAGCGGATGTGATCGCAGGCCCAGCGCGGCGGCTGCCGTGCAACGCTGCCAATGCTGCGATGGGCGACTGGCTCGCGTTGGTCATCGCAACACGACGACCTTGAGGCGGAGGCAGCGCCGCAGGAAGGCGGGGGGGAAGTCGCGCTCACCGTTGCTAGTGAAGATGACCAGCGGGAAGGTCGTGCAACGCACCTGGCCGCCGATAATCGGCTGGTCAGCGCCGTCCCACGTTCGGACCACCACCTCGGGCTGGTGTTTGCTGATACGCGCCAGCTCTGGGATCTCGTACTCGGCGTCCTCAAAGACGTGCAGCAGGTCGTTCGGCAGATCGACGTCGCTCTTGTCGATCTCGTCCACGAGCAGCACACGGGGCCGGTCAGCGGGCAGTAGCGCGGTGCCCAGGGGGCCGAGGCGGATGTAGCGCCCAATATCGGGCGGCTGTTTGTGGTCTTCACCGTGCAGATTCGCGTCCTGAAGC
>JAAXUL010000483.1 GCA_013336035.1 Chloroflexales bacterium | reverse complement strand
AGACGTGCGACCCCGACACACCCAATCTCATCACCGATATTGAAACCACCCCGGCGACGGAGCACGATTCGCTGGTGCTCGAGACCATCCACGCGAATCTGGCCGCGCGCGATCTCCTCCCAGCGGAGCACCTCGTGGATGGGGGGTACGTCAGTGCAGACACGCTGGTCAGCAGTCAGCCAGGCACGCTTTCGGGGGCACCCAAAGGTGCGCCTCCAACACATCTTCACCGCGATGGCGATCAACTGTAAGTGCATCATCACGGCCTTCGCCGAAACCTCGCCGTCCCAGGCGCGCCCGTCGCTCTTTGTCCGTCTAGCGCCAGCAATGGCCTGATTCGCCAACAATATCTTCCGGGAAAATTGCTACGATGTGGGCACTCGGCGCGAGCCGAGCCCCCCACTTGCGATGGGGCGTGGCGTTGGGTATGATCCTGTTCAGCGGCTGCTGGGCGGGGACGTCGCGGGGACGTGTGGCGTCGGGCCGGCCCGAAGCGTACGTGGTGCCGACAGGCCCCTGTCGAGCCCGGTAAATTGTTTGGTGCCTCCCGCCCGAATCCGTAGCATGAGACGGCGCTTCGGCGTCAAGCTCGTATCGGTGTATGTCCCACACGTGGCCCACCACGACACGCCCCATCGTCCCCTCACGATCTTGAGGGGGCACACGGATGGAGGATGTGGCGATGACCGAAGCACCGCGCTTTGTCGCCCTCGACATCCACAAGCACTATGCGATGGTCGGCGCGCTGGATGCTGACCAGCAGGTAGTCCTCCCGCCCCGGCGGGTGCCTATGCAGGAGCTGGCCTCCTGGGCCCAGCGCCACCTGCGCCCGACCGATCAGGTGGTCATCGAGGCGACCACCAACACCTGGGCCACCTATGACCTGCTCGCGCCCCTAGTGGCACGCGTCGTGGTGACCAACACCTTCCAGGTCAAACTGATCGCGGTCGCCGCGGTGAAGACCGACACCCGCGATGTGTTGGTGCTCGCCCGCCTGCTGGCCGCTAACCTCATCCCCGCGGTCTGGGTGCCGCCACCCCACGTGCGCGAGCTGCGCTCGGTGCTGGTCCACCGGCACCGGCTGGTGCAGGAGCGCACCGCAGCCAAGAACCGGCTCCACGGTCTGGTACAGCGCTACAACCTGGTGCCGCCGGCGGGCGAGCTCTGGTCGCGTGACCAGCGGGCCTGGTGGGACGGCCAAGACTTGCCGGCGTTGGAGCGGCTGCGCGTGCGGCAGGACCTGGAGCGCATCAGCCAGCTCTCGGCCCACATTGCCGAGGTCGAAGCCGAGCTGGCCCGGCTGAGCGTGCAGGAGCCGTGGGCTGAGCTTACGCCCTATCTGCTCCAGTTGCCTGGCGTCGGATTGGTCACCGCGATGACCGTTCTGGCCGCCATCGGCGACATCGCACGCTTCCCCACGCCGAAGAAGCTGGTCGGCTACAGCGGCCTGGGCGCACGGGTGCGGGCCTCGGGCGGCAAGAGCCAGACGGGCGGGATTACTAAGCAGGGGCGGCGCGAGCTGCGCGCGGTGCTGGTGGAGGCCGCTCACGCGGCCATCCAGATCTCCCCGCACTGGCGGCAGCAGTGTGAGCGACTGGCAGTCCGGATCGGACGTCCAAAGGCGATCACGGCGCTGGCGCGCAAGCTTCTGGTGGTGATCTGGCACGTGCTCAGCCGGCGGGCAGCCGACCGCCACGCCGAGGCGCCGGCGGTGGCGCGCAAGTTCCTGCGCTGGGGGACGAACCACGGCCTGGCGTCGCGCCAGGGGCTCCACCGGGCAGCGTTCGTGCGCCAGCAGCTCGATACCGTGGGCGTGGGTGCGGAGCTGCGGGAAGTGAGCTATGGAGGGGTTCAGTATGACCTGGAGCAGCCGCCGCCAGCTCCGCGGCCGCGCCAGCGACGAAGGAGTGAGTCCGTTCCCGCAGGATAAACCGCTCGCCGCGGGGGCACGGGGAACGACGTGCGTCGTTCCCCCGCCAAGAGGGTGCGGCTTGGGTACGGTGGGCTGTTGTCAAGGGCTTCGGCCTGCGGCCTCAGTCGCTGCGCGACGGCTGCGCCGCCCTTGACAACCAACCGATAACGTCACGCGCAACCCGCTGGCACGACCAGGGGGCTGTTGGTGTGCCTTCGAGAAAGGCATTACCGTGCTTAGCTGTCATCCCTAGAATCTCTCACGTGAGGGGCTTGACATCGTACCCCATCGGCGTACGCTAAGGGCCTACTGAGAGCCCAGAATTTGCTAAACTCACGCTTTAAGGCATTGGGATGGGCTCACGTAGCTTTCGCCCCTCGCCGCTGCCGCGCTGGTGCAGCTGGCTCGATGTTCCAGATATACGCGCCCGTCAGCACGGTGCGCTCCCAGCCCAGCGGCGAGACATGTTACAGGTGCGCTTCCTTGATCGCCTCGCCGGCGGCCTGGTGCTCTCGGATCGCCGCTGTCGCTGTATCGAAGAAGCCAGCTCACGCATCGTAGAGCTGCTCACCGCGATGGAGCCGCGCGGCGATCTGGAAGGTCTGCCCCTGGGCGCGCACGGTCGGGGCGTGGGCCGCCAGGTAGCGCGCGGCGGCGATCAGCACATGTGACGCTTCAGGGCTGCCGCGGAGCAGCGCATGCTGGGCAAAGGCCGCCTCGACGGTCTGGATGGTGTGGAAGTCACGCTCCTCACGGGCCAACGCCTTGCCGAGCGTCGCTAACAAGCGCGCCTCGTCGCCACCTGCCGCCAGGTAGCACGCCACTAGCTCACCGGCCTCGTTGACCTGCTGCTGCCGGTCGAGCAGCGGCAGGAACGCGGCCAAGATCTGTGGAGGTTGCATGCCATTGGGTGCCGGCTGTGGTAGCCTGGCCGGTGGGGTATTCAGGAAGCGGTCGAGGTAGACGCTTATGGCCGCGTCGACGACACCCCGTAGCAGCGGGAGCGCGCGCTCCTCAGCGCTGGCCTCAGGCGTTGCACGGTCGCACTCGGCGCTGATGATACGGCGGATGGCCTGGTGGATGGCATTGGCGAAGGAGAAGGTGTGCAGCACCGTGTCCCAATCGCCGAACTCGTTGGCGGTGTGAAAGCGCGCGACCCGCAGCCCCGCTGCGTAGGCCACCGCGCCCGCGATCTGCTCGGCCGTAGCGCCATCACGCAGCGCGCCCAGCAGCGCGCCGATGTTGGCCCGCGGGTCTTCAGCGAGCAGCTGCTCGGCCAGGGCGACGCCGCGCGCCCAGCGACGCTCGGGCAGCGCAGCGCGGGCAGCTGTGCCAGTGGTCATCGCGCCCGGCAGCTCGGCGAAGGCCGCCTCCGCCATCGCGATCAAGTCGATCGGATGGCGCCAGGCATTCGCCTCCTCCATATGGTCGGCCACGGCGATTCCGCGAACCAGGCTGGCAAGCACCGGCTCGGCCAGATCCCAGCCGGCGCTGTCGAGCGCCTCAAGCGCCTTGTTCGCAAAATCGGCAGAGTGGCCGATCTGGATGTAGCGATAGTCGGTGATCGCAGCGAACAGGATGTCGGCCATCTCGGCACTGGTCGCGCCCGCCCGCACGGCCGAGACGATGCAGCGCTCGGCCCCTTCGTCGTCGCGCACCGCGATGAAGCGGCGGAACCAGCGCTTGAGTGTCGGCAGGTCGGCGCTGGTGGTGGGTAGCGGGTCGATCATGAAGCGCGGGGCCGTGCCGGCCGCCTCCACGCTGACGGCGTCCAGGCCCTGGTAGAGCGCCCGCGCGCGATCCTCCGGGTCAAGCTTGGGCAGCATGTTCATGAAGCAGGTCAGCATTGTCAGGCCCTGGCCCCAGCCGTTCGCGCGATACTTGATACCGAACGCCAGGCCAACGCGGAGGGGCTCGCGTGGGTCGCCGCTCGCTCCATCCGGACTCAGCAGGGCGATCGCTGCCTTGGCTGTGACGAGCCGGATCGTGCGCTCCAGGCCGTCGCGCAGGCGTCTAAGCTGATGGGTGCGCGGGTCGTGGCGCGGGGCCAGGTCGATCCACAGTGCGTCGCCGCGCTGCTCGACGGGGTAGGCGCGCACGTCGTCGGCGAATTGGTCGAACGTTCCGCCTGAGGCCAGGTCGAAGCGGGCGTGGTGCCAATGGCAGGTGAGGATACAGTCCGAGACGCTGCCCTTGTCGAGTGGGAAGCCCATGTGGGGGCAGCGGTTGTCAAGCGCGTAGAATCGGCCTACATGGCGCAATAGGAGTACTGGCCGGTCGCCGGCGCTGACGACCTTGTGGTCGACCGTCTCGAAGTCGGTCACCTGCGCGACGTTGATCCAAGTTGTGTTCGTCATCGTGAGGCTCCTTTCACAGGTCTTGCCGGCCCTTTCTGGCGTTATGCGCTCCTCAAAGGTTGCCCCTGTGCACAGTCTACAGCCCACGACCCGCCGGCATATCGCCAGAATAGGCGATAGCACCGGCTATTCGCCCGTGTCCGGAGCCGGGATGATCGCAAGCGCAGGCTCGCCAGAACCAGGGAGCCAGGTTGCTCAAATGAGATGGTGCTCCACCGCAATGCGGGTCGCCGCGGCGCGGGAGCTAACGTCCAGCTTGGCGTAGATCGAGCGCAGATGCGCGTGTACGGTGTGCGCGCTGACGACGAGCCGCTCGGCAACCTGGACATCGGTCAGGCCCTGGGTTACCAGCCGTAGCACCTCCACCTCGCGGGCCGTCAGTCCCGCTGGAGTGGGGCCGCCTGGTGTGCCTGGTTCTGGCATCAGCTGTGGCGAGGCTGCCGGCGTCACCGCCGCTACCGGCTCCAATGCCTGGGCACTGGCCTGCGCAATCGACAGCGCGCGACCTTCCGCCCAGGCCGTCGCCACGCTGGCTTGGTCCGCCTGGTTCTGTAGCCTGGCCACGAGACGGTCGTAGTCGCGGCGACCGATGGTATCGAGCGCAACCTGGGTGGCGTCGAGGAGCGCCGCCGCGGCTCCCAGCAGGCGTGCCGCACGCTCGGGCTGCTGCCGCGCGATCGCAACCCCTCCCAGTCCCACCAGACAGAGGATCGTGCCTGATCGGCGTTCAGTTTGCCGGCTGAGGACCAGGCTCTCCTGGAACAGCGCTGTCGCATGATCGAGCGCGCCTTCGTGCAGCCTGACAAACGCAAGCGCGCTACAGTTTGTCTCAATCCAAAAGCTATCGTTTACCGCGCGCGCCAGCGCCAGGCTCTGCTCGACGTGGGCGCGCGCCAGCTGGTACTCACCCTGGAGCCGCGCGATTTCCCCCAGGGTATGCCACACCTTCACGATTCCCGCGGTATCGCCGAGCTCCTGCACAATTGCCAGGCTCTGCTCCCCTAACACGCGGGCAGCGACGGCATCGCCTTGCTTCGCGGAGAGAAACGCCAGGCTGTTGAGCGCATCCCACTCCCCGGGTTGGTTGCCCAGAGAGCGGTAAAGCGCCAGACTCTCCTCAAGCAAGGAGCGTGTGGTTGTGTCGTCACCCCGGGTCGTGATCCATCCGGCAAAGAGAAGCGCGTCGGCGAGGGCTGCCTGGTCGCCGAGCTCACGTGCGAGCGTGAGGCTCTCCCTGATGAGGGTCTCTGCGACGACGACATCCCCCTGATCCCAGGCCATCAGACCCGCGCCACGCAAGACCTTGATGCGGGCTGTCGTGGCAGGGCTGGTCTGGGCTTGCGCCAGCAGTGCCGCTAGCTGGGCGCGGCCCTCGGTAACGGTTCCCTGGACATCCCACAACACCCACAGGGCACTGCCCAGTTGCAGACCAAGCTCGGCGTCTCCCTGTGCGGCTGCCCACGCTAATACCGCCCGCAGGTTGGCTTGCTCCTGCGCCAGGCGCGCCATCCACTGCTGTTGGTGTGCCCCTTCCACCCCAGCTTCAGCCGCTGCCGCGAATGTCCGATAGTACGCTGCATGCCGGCGCTGCGTCCCTTCCAGCTCGCCGCTTACGCCAAGCTGTTCCAGGGCGTACTCGCGGATGGTCTCGAGCAGCGCAAAGCGCGGCTCACCGTCCAGCCCTGCCTCCTGCCGCAGCAGGCTCTGGTCGACCAGCGCCGCCAGCCCCTCCAGGATGTCCCACTCCGACTCGCCCATGGCCGAGCAGACCGCTGTAACTGCCTCGGCCGAACAGCCGCCGACAAACACGCCCAGGCGGGCAAAGAGCCGCTGCGCGACCGTATCCAGCAGCTGGTAGCTCCAGTCGATGGTATTGCGCATGGTCTGTTGCCGCGCGGGGAGGTCGCGTGGGCCAGCGGTGAGGAGCTTTAAGCGGCTCGCGAGCCGCATCCGCAGCGTCTGTGGTGGGAAGAGCTTGACCCGCGCCGCCGCCAGCTCGATCGCCAGCGGCAGCCCATCCAGCTGAGCGCAGATTTCAGCGACTGCGAACGCGTTGGCATCGGTCAGGGCAAAA
>JAAXUL010001321.1 GCA_013336035.1 Chloroflexales bacterium | reverse complement strand
AAACGTGGGTGGAGTCGGTGCGCTGGCGACCACGGGTTTTGAGCAGACCCATCGCCTGAAAGTGGCTGAGGATAGCAGTGAAGAAGCGCCCCTCGGCCTCGTGGTCGAGCAGGCGCTGGCGGAACTCGACCAGGACGCTCGGGTCAAAGCCCTCGTCGTCGAAGGGCCGATGCAGCGCATACTTCCAGTCCAACCGCGTCTCGAAGGCGTTGGCCGCGGCGCGGTCGGGCAGTTTTTCGAGTTGCTGGAAGATGGTGACGAAGGCCAGGAGCACCGGGGAGAGGGCGGGCTTGCCTTCAGGATGGTAGAGGTCGGTGAAGTCGGCGTCGTGGAACTGGGCAAAGAGCGTGTCGCCGACGAGGCGGTAGGGGCTCTCGGCGGCGAGGTGCCGCTCGCCCCAAGTCGCAATCTCAGTGGGAAGGGGCTGCGGTGGCTGTGGTTTGAGACTCATCGTCCACCTCATTCCGATTACACATCAAGATGGTCGGGCAGAATAATGAATTCCCGAAACTCCGCTGGGAAGGGTACATCCGCGAGCGGGAAGGTGGCGTCAATGATGGCAAAGAAGTAGAAGATGAATTGTGGCCGGAGGCGGGATAAGTTTTCGAGATCCGCACCTGACAGCTGGGGTAAGAGCGAGCCACGGGCAAACCGAAAATGGACGTGCAACTGCATCGCTGTCAGCTGAAAGTGCGAAAATCCCTCGAAAATCCGTGCAGCCGCTTCTCCGTCGAGAATAGCAGCCACACGCTGGAGCACGTGTGCCACTTGGGGCGCTGATAACTGTTGCGCAAATCCGACTTCAACCACGGAGTCGTAGTAGTCGGGATGGTCGGTATCGAGTGTTTCGTAGCGCGCCATGATTGACCCTTTCAGTAACCCGTATATCTCGGTGGAACGGGGACAACGATTGGCCCGAACAGGAACGGCTGCGCCGCCGACATGAACCCGTATTCCGAGCCACGAATACCGGCAAAGCGTGTGCGTACCGTACCAGACGCCACCATCGCGCGCAAGAGCATCGTTGGAATAGAATAGACGGCGATGACAGGGGGACTCCGGTCAATTGCCGCATTCGTGTCCGTATAGAAAGTCGCCACAAAGATCCAAGGCGTCGTCCACAGCGGGACGCGAGGCGCGTAGACACTCTTCAGCGAAGTCCCACGATACAGAATCGTGATCTCATTTCGTGGTAGTCCCTCCGCACGCACCAAGCTGGTCTCTGCGGCTTGGATTGCTTGCGTTGCTCCCTCAGTCGTGAGGCCGATATTCGCCGCACATGCCCCGCCAATCCCAGGAATCGTTGGTAGATTATGTGTATCACGTGGGGAAGTTGGGGCACTGCTGACCATCGTTTGGCGCTGCTGAAGCGCATTTTCCAGGTCAGTGGCGAGGCGGTCACACTTGCCCTGAGCAACACAAATATCGTAGGTAGCGTAGGTAGCGACACCTGTCGCTGCAACAATGGCAATGGCTTCCCCAATGGTAAAGGTCAGCCCGCCAAGACAGATGAGCGTATCAACAACGGCAAAGATACACAACCCGCTCGGATCTGTGTAGAGGACGGGGGTACTCAGGGCGTAAGCGTACGGGTGGAGCGTGTAAGGAATATCGGCACGAGACGTGCCAGCCGAGCTAGTTTGCCAGCGGGATGACTGGTAGTACTGGAGACTATACGGCTGCTCGGCCCACCCCGCAAACGGGTCGCGCGATGTAAAGGTGCCGCTCCCCGCATTGTACCACCTGGCCCTGAGATACACCTGCCCCGCGCTGTCCTGCACCTCCCCCGTGAACCCAAACGGCGCGATCATCCCCGAAGTCGGCATCCCCCAGGGGTCGTAGCTCGCCGCCGCCGTCACCGCGCCGCTGGCATCCAGCGTCTGGCGCACGGAGCCCAGGGCGTCGCCGAGGTACCAGGCGCCGGCGCTGCTTGCCAGGCGATCCAGGCCGTAGACGTAGCTCGCGCTGCCGTCGCTGAGGATCTGGCTCAGCGGCGCGGCCAGATCCTGGGTATAGTGGATCGCCCCGGCCTGCACCAGCACGCCATCGCCGTTGTAGCTGTAGCTGGTGCCGCCCTGGGTCAGCGTGCGGCCCAGCGCGTCGGAGGTATACGTCGTCGTGCCATCGCTGAGCAGGTTCCCGGCCGCGTCGTAGCTCCAGCCCAGCACCTGGTTGGCCGCGTTGAAGCTCTGGGTCGTCGTCGCGCCGTTGACGGTGGCGCTGGTGCGGTTGCCCGCCAGGTCGTAGGCGTAGCCGTAGCGGTTCGCCGTCGCGCCGCTCTCGCTCGCGGCGGTGAGGCGGCTCAGGCCGTCGTAGGCGTAGGTGATCGTGCGGCTGATGCCACTGGCGGCCGTGGCCGTGGCGGTCGCCGTCGCCGTGGAGATCGGAAG
>JAAXUL010001320.1 GCA_013336035.1 Chloroflexales bacterium | reverse complement strand
GGCACGGTCCTGCAGTGCCAAAGCGACAGGCAGTTGATACGCAACTGGCCAGAGCAGCATTACGCGAATGGCGTCCGACGACACACGCAGACAAGCCGGCAGTTCAAGAAGAAGGCACGGTGCCTGAAGAATTTGTGCAACGCTATGGCGGACGCCGGCGTTGCGAGCGCGAAAGGTATGTCTTCGTTCCTCCTGGAGTCACTGGTCTACAACTGCCCCGACGCGGTCTTTAGCCAGCCGTCCCACTACGACGATGTGAAAGAGGTCATCCGGCACCTCTACCACGCGACCCAGACGGCGGAGGCGTGCCGAGAAATGACCGAGGTGAACGGGATTAAGTACCTCTTCCACATCATTCAGCCCTGGACGTATACGGCGGTCAACACCTTCCTGCTTGATGCCTGGAAGCACGTGGGGTTCAGCGACGCATGATTAGCTCCCTGCAGCTGAAGGTGCTGTTCTGGCTGGCCGTTGGCGCCTGGGCCTTACTGCTCGTCATCGACGGTCAGCCGATCACGATCAGCCTCTTCAAGCCCTCGTCCCTGGTGCTCTCCACGATCATCGTCGTGGTGACCGTGTTCGAAAAGTGGGCCTGGCGCTGGTCGCCCCTCTACCCCTGGTTCGTGCGTACACCCAACCTGCTCGGGGCCTACAAGGGCGAGGTGAACTCGCACTGGGTTGACCCGGCCACAGGCAAGCAGCGTGGGGCTATCCCCGCCTTCCTGGTGGTCCACCAGACCCTGTCGAGCGTCCACATCCGGCTCTACACGGCCGAGTCGGAGTCCTGCTCCGTGCTGGGCGCGTTTGTGGAAGCGCCTGATGGGCGGACAGATCTGCTGTTCACCTACCGCAGCGAGCCACGCCTGGAGGTTCGCCCCCGGAGCCCGATCCATTACGGCGGCGCCCGCCTCGCCATTGGGCAGGAGAGCGATCAGCTTGAGGGCTCGTATTGGACGGATCGGCAGACGATAGGGACGCTGAACTTCCGACGTATCAGCCGAAAGACCCCGCACAGCTTCAGTGAGTGCGCAGCCCTGTAGATGTGTACTGCAATTTTCACTATCAGAGGCGCATTTGCGCTTGCCCTGCCAGGTATACTTGCAAATGCAGGCCTGCACGCCTGAGCCTCGGCGCCTCGACGCGCCCGACACCGCCAGCACGCTTCGAGGCCGCAATGTCGAACGAAGCCCCTTCAGAATCGCTGCCCGCCCAGCTTTCGCTGCTATCCGATGAGCTCATCCTCGAAGAGAGCCCGCAGGACGCGCAGGGGAGTGCTGTAACCGCTGCGGGTTGGCCAGCTACCGACCGCTTTCCGCATAACCGGCCCTCCCGCTACGGGGTCCGGCGCACTGTTGGGGATGTGCTCGGGGCAGACCTTGCCGCAGCCCGACAGGTGCTCATCATCACCGGCTTCAGCTCGCTCGATCAGCTGGTGCGCTTTCTGGCCTCCTGCGAGCGCCCAGGAGAGGCCGGCATGCGCCCCAAAGAGCGCATCCGCATCCTGCTCGGGCACGAGCCCCTCGCCGCCCCGTATCGGCCGCGCCCGGCTGCCGGCACAACTGTCTTCGCCGATGACATCCGCGACTACTGGCTAAGCCGCGGTATCTCCCTACAGCAGTGCCATGACGTTGTCCTCGCGCTTGAGGCACTCCAACGCGACACCGTCGAAGTTCGAATCTCCAGCGAGGCGCATCACCCTGTCCATGCCAAAATCTACGTCACCGAGTCAGTGGTTGTCGCCGGCTCCAGCAACTTTAGCAATGCCGGACTGCGCACGCAGCTGGAGCACAACTGGCGGATCTCGCGCGGGCAGCGGGGGAGTGCGAGCCTTGCCGAGCCCCAGGCCGCCATCGCCGAGCAGTTCTGGTCGATGGGGAAGCCCTTCACCGAAGATCTGAGCAAGCTTCTCATGGACTTGCTGCACGAAGTGAGCTGGCAGGAGGCGCTAGCCCGGGGCTGCGCCGAGATCCTGGAGGGGAAGTGGGCGCGCCGCTACCTCGCGTCGCTCGCGCTTGGGGAAGCGTCGGTGCTGTGGCCATATCAGGTCGAGGGGGTCGCCCAGGCGCTCTACCTTGCCCAGAAGGTCGGCGGCGTCCTGGTCGCCGACGCGACTGGCTCCGGCAAGACACGGCAGGGGGCTGCGCTCATCAAAGCCCTGCTGCAACGCATGTGGGCGCAGAGCGGGCGGCTGCGTAACGACATGCCCGTCGTGCTCTGTCCCCCGAAGGTGGTTGGGGACTGGAAGGATCACGCCGCTACGTGCGGTGTGGCGCTCACCATCTTTTCCCATGGCGCGATGAGCCGAACCACTTCGGACGAGTTCGCGCGCGTGAGCGCCGCGGTGCGCCGCGCCCAGATCCTCGCGATCGATGAGGCGCACAACTTCCTCAACCGC
>JAAXUL010001319.1 GCA_013336035.1 Chloroflexales bacterium | reverse complement strand
ACAGCCATTCGCCGGGCTCGGGCGGGCCGGCGCCGGGCTGGCCGGCCTCTCGGCCGCCGAGCTGCGCGAGTTGGGCAGCCTCTACCGACAGGCCGCCGCCGATCTGGCCGTCGCCCGCCGCGATATGCCCGCCCACCCTGTCGTCGCCTTCCTCAACGGGCTGGTCGCCCGCGGCCACGGCGCCATCTACCGCGAGAGCGGGGCCGGCGGCGCGGCCCGCGTGCGCGCCTTCTTCGCCGCGGCCTTCCCCCAGGCCTTCCGCGCGACCTGGCCCGCCACCTTCGCCGCCTTCCTCATGTTCTTCTTGCCGGCCGTCGCCGGCTTCGTGGTCACCCTCCAGGACCCCGCCCTCGCCGGGGCGCTCATGCCCGGCGCCGAGGCGGTCGTCAGCGAGGTGCAGGCCGGCGATGAGTGGTGGCTGCGCATCAACGAGGAGGGCCGCACCCAGGCCTCGGCCGAGATCATGACCAATAACATCGGCGTCGCCTTCCGGGCCTTCGCCGGAGGGGTCGTCTTCGGGGTGTACACCCTCTATGTGCTGGTGAGCAACGGGCTCTTTCTGGGCATCGTGGCCGGCGCGGCCCAGCGCTTTGACTTCGCCGACAACCTCTGGGGCTTCGTCGCCGCCCACGGGGTGGTCGAGCTGAGCGTGATCTTTATCGCCGGGGGCGCCGGCCTGCAGCTCGGCTGGGCCCTCCTCCGCCCCGGCCTGCTCACCCGCCGCGCCGCCCTGGTGGTGGCCGCCCGCCGGGCCTTGCTGCTCATCCTCGGCTGCGTGCCCCTGCTCGTCATCGCCGGCGTCATCGAGGCGTTCATCTCCCCCTCGCCCCTGCCGCTCGCCGCCAAGCTCGCCGTCGCCATAGGCTCCGGCCTGGCCCTCTACACCTACCTGCTCGGCGTCGGTCGCTAGCGCGCCAGACGGATTGACTCGACCACCACCGCCCCCCCGCCCCCGACGCCAACGGGGTCGAGGCGCAGGCCGGCCACAACCCCCTGCCAGCCTGGGGCGTCGCCCAGGTCGAGCCGGTAGGTGTGGGGCTCGGGGCCTGGCGCCAGGGCCCAGCGAACCGAGCGGGCCTCGTCGAGGCGGCCGGCCTCGTCGAGGAAGAAGAGCTGGGCGTCGCGGGCGGCCGCATCCGCGGCCATCCGCACCTCTATCGCCGCGTAGCGCGCCGTATCGATCCGCAGCGGCGGGCTAGTGAGCGCGGGGTCGACCCCCGGGCGCAGGGCCCAGCCGGGCAGCGCGCTCGTCGCACCCTCCGCGTTGGTCGCCCGCCAGCCCCAGCGCGAGCGGGTGAAGTCCCACCCCGGGCCGTCGGCCAGGGCCTGGGCGGCGGGAATGCGGTAGTAGTCGGGGCTGAGCTGGCCGAGGGGCAGCGGCTCCAGGGCAAGCTGGTAGGGCTCGTAGCAGGCCGCCACCTCGTCGGGGCTCAGGCC
This sequence comes from Chloroflexales bacterium, assembly GCA_013336035.1. GTDB lineage: Bacteria > Chloroflexota > Chloroflexia > Chloroflexales > Chloroflexaceae > CAIWXH01. The sequence goes on along the minus strand of JAAXUL010001319.1, from coordinate 961 downwards.
AAAGCGCTCGGCGGGCGTGGGCGGCTCGCCAGGGGGCGCCGGCTCGGGCCTGAGCGCCTCGGGGCCGATCAGCACCGCATAGCCTCCGGCCATGGCCTCGTCCACCCGCGCCCGCAGCGCCCCGCAGGCCGCCGGCCAGTCGCCGCCGGCTGTCGCCATCGCCTGGCTGAGCGAGGCCACATTGTCGCGGCCCTCGTAGAACGGCAGGTACAGCTCGAGCAGCCCATCGGGCAGCACCAGCAGGTCGCCCGGCGCGCTCCGCTCGGCCAGCGCGCGCGCCGTCACGCGCTGCAGGTCCAGCTCAGCATCGCCCCGCCGGCTGATGGCGGCGGCGTTCGCGCCCAGCATCACCACGCCGCACGCGGTGAGCAGCGCCGGGCGCCAGAGCCCGCTCCCCCTCCCTTGAGGGCCAAAGGCCGCCAGCACGACCAGCAGGTAGAAGGGCGGCATACTGGCGATCCAGAACTCGATATTGTCCGGCTCCCACCAGAGAAAGAAGGCCCCATAGACGAGCAGCCAGCTCAGGCAGATCGCCACCGCCCCGCGCGGCGCCGCCCGCAGCCCACGAAGGCTCACGAGCAGGGCTAGCACAAGGGCCAGCCCAACCAGGGCGCCGCCCGGCCAGGCCAGGCTCTCGGCCAGGCCCTGGCCCAGCTGCCACAGCTTCGCGCCGTCGACCGCGCCGCCCCAGAGCCCCGTCGTGGCGTAGCCGGCCATCCAGCGCGCCAGGTCGTCCCATGAGCGGAAGCCGCTCACCCCGAGGCCCACCCACAGGTACGACCCGCCCACGATCAGGGCCAGCGGCAGCCCGTAGGCGACAAGCAGACGAAGGGCGAAAGGCCACCGACGAAGGGCGCGCCTCGGGCGATCATCAGGATAGCCGGCCGGGCGCTCGCCCCCCGCCCTTGGCCCTTCGTCAAGGCGCGCTGCGCCGAGCGCCAGCGCTACAAGGGCCGGCGCG
>JAAXUL010000482.1 GCA_013336035.1 Chloroflexales bacterium | reverse complement strand
AATGCCGGCATGATATGAATGAAAGAAGGCCTGCCCGCAGCAACCAATGGCAGATTCTGTCTGGCGGAACTTCTGGCATGGGTTGTTATGGAATTACAAAACCGTGCTTCTCTCGCCGTTCCATCTGGATGCAGTACGGGTATTCAGCCCGGTATCGCTCCTGGCTGGTCGCCAGGCAGCAAATGATCCCGTTGCGGCGCAGGCTTTGAATCGCATGGACGATGCGCGCATCCACCACATGGTCGGCTTTTAACCAGGTCTCGATAAACTGGTCAACCGACGCTTGCCAGCCCCACTGCTTCAAAAACGGGGGCAGTACCTCCGCCAGGTCAGCTTTACCCACCAGGCAGTGATTACACACCCCATCAAAGAAAGGCTGCGTCATTTGCGGGGATATGCCGTAGGCCTTGTCCTGGGCATAGTTACAGGCACTGAGCTTGCTGGTACGGCGAGGCGCACCCGGTCCCCGAGCGCCTGGGTAGCTTCGTCTACGGTCTGCCCGAGGTGAGCCGCGAGGCCCTGCGCGGCGCCAGGTACGCCAGCGGGGTCGGCTGCAACGCCACCGCCACCAACCTGGCCCTGCTGCCCCTGGTGCGGGCGGGCCTGGTCGACACCAGCAGGCCTATCGTGGTCGAGGTGAAGGTGGGCTCCTCGGAGGGCGGGGCGAGCTCGAGCGACAGCAGCCACCACCCCGAACGGGCGGGGGCGGTGCGCTCATTCGCGCCCGTGGGCCACCGCCACACGGCCGAGGTTGAGCAGGTGACGGGGCTGGGCAATGTCCATCTGTCGATCACCTCGGTCGAGCTGGTGCGCGGCGCCCTGGCGACGGCCCACGTCTTCGCGGCGCGCCCCGTGGCCGAGAAGGAGCTGTGGCAGGCCTACCGGGCCCTCGCGAAGGAGGAGCCCTTCGTGCGCATCGTCAAGGAGCGGCAGGGCATCTACCGCTTCCCCGAGCCGAAGATCCTGGCGGGCAGCAACTTCGCCGATGTCGGGTTCGCCCTCGACGAGGCCACGGGCCGCATCGTGAGCATCTGCGCGATCGATAACCTGATGAAGGGGGCCGCGGGTAGCGCCGTGCAGTGCATGAACCTGATGCGCGGCCTCGAGGAGACGGCGGGGCTCTCGTTTCCGGGTCTACACCCGGTGTAGTGGCTGACCACACTCGGGCGGTAGCGTGCGGGCGCCCGCGAGGGGCGCCCCAATAGCTTACAGCACGGCGCGGCGGACAATCAGGGAGTTGCGGCCGGTACGCCCAAACACTATAATGGGAACGCGAGTTATGGCAGACCGGGTTTCCCCTGCTGTCGCGCTCTCTGCCCGTCCGCCCGCTACTGAGGTGTACCATGGGTCTGATCAAAAAGGTCGGCACCAAGGCGTTAGCCGCCACGCCGCCCGCGGAGCCCGCTCCCCCCGACCAGCAGACCCCATCCCCCGCCCCCGACGGCGGCGATACCCGGCGCGGCCTCACCATACCCCCCGCCCCCGACGGCGGCGATACCCGGCGCGGCCTCACTCCGCCGGGGGCTGAGACCCGCGACGACAACGAGGCCAGGCGCATCGCCGCGCTGCACCTGCTGCCCGCTGGCTCCACCCTCCAGGAGCGCTACCAGATCGCCGAGCCGATCGGCATCGGCGGCATGAGCGTGGTCTACCGCGGGCGCGACCTGCGCTTTAAAGATGTGGTGCGCTACTGCGCGATCAAGGAGATGTCGCAGAGCGCCTCCGACTCGAACACGCGCCTGCTCAACCTGAAGAACTTTGAGCGCGAGGCCGGCCTGCTCGCGACGCTCCAGCACCCGGCCATCCCCAAGGTCTACGACTTCTTCGAAGAGAATAACCGGATCTACCTGGTGCTCGAGCTGATCCCCGGCAAGGATCTCGAGACGGTCCTCGAGGAGGCCAGAGGCCCCCTCGACGAGGTGCGCGTGGCCCGCTGGGCCGTGCAGATCTGCGATGTGCTGACCTACCTGCACCTCCATAAGCCCGAGACGATCGTCTTCCGCGATATGAAGCCATCAAATGTGATGGTCGTGGATAACGAGCGGATCGTGCTGATCGACTTCGGTATCGCGCGCAACCTGAATCGCAGCGACCGTAAGGGCACGATGATCGGCACCGAGGGCTACTCGCCGCCCGAGCAGTACCGCGGCGTCGCCGAGCCCGCCGGCGACATCTACGCCCTCGGCGCGACCCTCCACCACCTGCTCACCAATACCGACCCGCGGCTCGAGACGCCCTTCACCTTCCAGGAGCGCCCCATCCGCCAGATCAACCCCGCTATCTCTCCCGAGATGGAGGCGCTGGCCGTCAAGGCGCTCGAGTACGATATGGCGGCCCGCTGGCAGTCCGCCGAAGAGCTCAAGCGCGCCCTCCTCGCCGTCCCCGGCGTCGGGCTGGGCGCCTTCGCCGCCCCCGCCCCCGCCGCCCCCGCCGTGATCAAAGGCGCCAGCCGCACCGAGGTGGTCTGGAGCTTCACATGCGAGGATGAGGTTCGCTCGTCGCCCTGTGTCACGGGCGGCATGGTCTTCGTCGGCTGCTACGACACTAACCTCTACGCGCTCGACGCTGGCCGCGGCGAGTTCCGCTGGAAGCACGCAACCGAGGGGGGGGTCAGCTCGTCGCCGGCGGTCTGGCAGGATAATGTGATCTTCGGCTCGGAGGACGGTGGCCTGTACTGCCTCGATATGCGCCGCGGCGGGCTGCGCTGGACCTTCCGCACCGGCAAGCCGGTGCGCTCGTCGCCACGGGTCGAGGACCGGGTGATCATTTTCGGCTCGGACGACCAGCATATCTACGCGGTCGATGGCCTGCGCGGCACGGTGATCTGGAAGTATCGCACCTGGAACCCGATCCGCTCGTCGGCCTGCATCAGTGGCCAGACGATCTTTATCGGCGGCGATGATGGCCACGTCTACTGCCTCGACGCGCGCAACGGCGCGCTGAAGTGGAAGCAGCGCACCCAGCAGCCGGTGCGCTCGTCGCCCGCCGTGGGCGAGGGGCTGGTCTTCGTCGGCTCGCTCGACCAGAATGTCTACGCCCTCGACGCCGAGGGCGGCTGGCCGGCCTGGCGCTTCCGCACCAACCATTATGTCAATTCTTCGCCATTCGTAGTGGGCACACGGGTCTTCGTGGGCAGCGTCGACGGCATGCTCTACGCCCTCGACGCCAAGACCGGCCGCCTGGTCTGGAAGTACGAGGCCGGCAGCCAGATCACCTCCTCGCCGCGGGTCGAGGGCGGCCGGGTCTACTTCGGGGCCGTGGACGGCCACGTCTACTGCCTCGACGCGGGCCAGGGCACACTGCTCTGGAAGCACCCCACCAACGCCGCCATCGTCTCATCGCCCGCCGTGGTCGAGGGCGTCGTCTATATCGGCTCGATGGACCATAACGTGTACGCTCTAAAGGCGTAGCCGTGCCTGCTCGGAGGCCTGACCGCCAACCGCCGACCGCTTCCGGCAGCCGTCTGCGGTCAATCATCGGTCACGCAGCTGGGCACAAATTCCCGGACAGCACCACTAGTGCTCGCCCCCTCCGCCCTGGAGTGACGCCATGAAGACCGAGTCGCCGTCAGACCAGCCGCCGCCCAAGAAGCTGCCGCCCGCCGAGCCGAGCACAGCCTGGTGGGAGAGCAGCGAGCCCACGCCCGACGCGGCGCCGCCCACAAACCAGTCGACTGAGGTACGCCACCCCACCGCCGAGCCTCCCAACGCCGAGCAAGAAGCCGAGGGCCCAGCACCGACAGAGGCCGAGACGCCCATCGACGGCTCGGAGACGCCCACGACCCCCTACAGTATCCTGACGATCGAGCAGGCCGTCGCAGCCCTGGCGGCGAGCGCTGAGACGCCGACGCCGCCCGATGGGATGCCGGCGGCCGCGGACGAGCTCGAGGGCACACGGCAGCTCGAGGCCGACAGCGCCCCGGCCCTGAGCGCCTCGCGATCGCGACAGGGCCTGGCGGCTATGGCCGCGCGCGATATAGGCCGGGTGCGCGAGGTGAACCAGGACAGTGTCTTCGCCATGCTGACCACCCTGCCCCGCGAGGGCGGCGAGGTGGCCGTGGGCCTGTTTGTAGTCGCCGACGGCATGGGCGGCCACCAGGGCGGCGAGGTCGCCAGCCGCCTGGCCGTGCGCACGGTGGTCCACCACGTGCTGAGCCAGCTGGTGCTGCCGGCCCTCGACGAGCGCATGGATGAGGCCCTCCAGCCAATGATGATCGCGGCGGTGCAGTCGGCCAACGAGGCCATCTGGGACGCTGCCCAGGTGATGGGCACGGATATGGGGACGACCTGCACGGCGGTGCTGCTTGTGGGCGGCAGCCTGTACCTCGCCCATGTGGGCGACAGCAGGGCCTATCTCTTCGAGCCCGGCGGGCTGCGGCAGATTACCACCGACCACTCGACGGTGGGCCGCCTGATCCAGCTCGGCCAGCTCGACCCGAGCGAGGCCCGCGAGCACCCGCTGCGCAATCAGCTCTACCGGACGGTCGGACAGCAGCCCCAGGTGATGGTAGACTTCGTCTACCAGACGGTCGGCCAGGGCTCACACTTGCTGCTCTGCTCGGATGGGCTGTGGGGCCTTGTGAACGAGACGCTGATGGCCCAGGCGCTTTTACGCAGCCCATGGCCCCAGGATGCCTGCAACGAGCTGATCGCGCTGGCAAACCTGGCGGGCGGCGATGATAACATCTCGGCGGTGGTGGTGACGCTTCCGCTGCTAGAGAGGTGACGATGGGCCCCGGCATCCAGCTCCACTCGACCCTCAGCCGCAGTGTGCTGCCCGAGAGCAGCGAGCCGCAGCTGATCTATGTGCTGCTCGAGATGAACGCTCAGGGCGTGCCGACGACGCTGCCCAAGCTGCCGCTCAACCTCTGCCTGGTGATCGACCGCAGCTCGTCGATGCGGGGCGAGCGGCTCCAGCAGGTGAAGGACGGCGCCGCGCGTATCATCGACCTGCTCGGCGAGGATGACCACTTCTCGCTGGTGACCTTCAACGACCGGGCCGAGGTGGTGGTCGCCGCGCAGCGGGCCCGCAATAAGAGCGACCTGAAGCGCATGATCGGCATGGTCGAGGCCGCCGGCGGCACCGAGATGGCCACCGGCATGGCCCTGGCGCTCCAGGAGGTCCAGCGCCCCATGCTGAGCCGGGGCGTGAGCCGCATCCTGCTGCTGACCGATGGGCGCACCTACGGCGACGAGGGCCGCTGCGTCGAGATCGCGCGGCGGGCCCAGGGCCGCGGGGTCGGCGTGACGGCGCTGGGCATCGGCGGCGAGTGGAACGAGGACCTGCTCGAGACCATCGCCGCGCGCGAGAACAGCCGCACTCAGTACATCACCTCGGCCGCCGATATCACTAAGATCTTCACCGATGAGGTGAAGCGTATGTCGTCGATCTTTGCCCAGGACGTTGGCCTGCAGGTGGAGGTGCGGCCAGGCGCGATGCTGCGCTCGCTCGACCGGGTGCGGCCATTTATCGCCCCGGTACAGGCGACCGAGGATCGAGAGCTGCACTGGGCGGCCAGCCTGGGCGACTGGCCGGGCAGCGACCCGCAGGCCTTCCTGCTCGAGGTGGTGGTGCCGGCCCTGGGCGTGGGCGACCACCCGTTGCTACGGCTGACGCTGCGCTACAGCCTGCCCGGCATGAATCTGCTCAACCAGCAGGGCGAGCTGGTGCTGCGGGTGGGCGTGCGCCAGGCCGACAGCGTGGCCTATGACGTGGACGCCGCGGTGAAGCACTGGCTCGAGCGCCTGGTGGCCTATAGGCTACAGGCGGGGGCCTGGCAGAGTGTCGAGCAGGGCCAGATCGAGGAGGCCACCCGGCGCCTCCAGATGGCGGGGACGCGCCTGTTCGAGGCCGGCGAGGTCGAGCTGGCCCGCACCGTCCAGGAGGAGGCGACCCGCCTGCTACGCTCGGGACAGACCAGCGCCGAGGGCCGCAAGCGGATCAAGTACGGCACCCGCGGCCTGATGGGCCGTGGCGAGCACGAGGGCCAGGGGGAATGACCCATGCAGCGATGCAGCCACTGTAACGCCCAGCAGATGGACGGCGCGATCTTTTGCTCAGAGTGCGGGGCGAACCTGATCGTCGGCAGCCGGAACCGCGAGACGACAGCATCGCTCAGTAAGGGCGGCGACGGCGCCCCGCCCGCGGTCGAGGGGCTGCAGCCGACCCTGGTGGACGCGCCCACCCCTAGCGCCATCCCAGCGGTCTGCCTGGTGGTGCTCAATAGCGGGCGGCGGATCGTCGTGGATACCAGCCAGGAGCTGCTGGTGGGCCGCAAGGATAACCAGCGCGGTATCTACCCCGACGTAGACCTGGGCCTTGACGGCGGCTATGACGCCGGGGTCTCGCGCCGTCACGCTATGATCGCGCCCCAG
>JAAXUL010000481.1 GCA_013336035.1 Chloroflexales bacterium | reverse complement strand
TCTGGTACCTCACAACCCTGGGCGACTACGCGCTGGCCGCGGCGGGTATCGCCCTGGCCATGTTCCTGACCTACCGGCTGCTGCCCCGGCTGGGCGTCAGCCGCGAGGCGGCCACCGGCTACGCGCTGATCATGCCCTGGCTGCTGGGGTTCGCTATCTGGACCGCCTACCCGATCGCGGCCTCGCTCTACTACAGCTTCACCGACTATAACGTCTTCCAGCCGCCGGCCTGGCTCGGCCTGGACAACTACGCCCGCATCCTGACCCACGACAGCGAGTTCTGGCCCTCGCTGCGCCTGACCATGCTCTACGGCGTGATCAGCCTGCCGCTCGGCCTGGCCGGGGCGCTGGGGGTGGCCATGCTGCTGGCCCGCGATGTGCGCGGCACGGGCCTCTGGCGCACGCTCTACTACCTGCCGGCCGTCCTGCCGGGCGTGGCGGTGGTGCTGCTCTGGCAGTGGCTGCTAGGCACCAACGGGCTGTTCAACATCGCGCTCTCGCCGATCTACCGCCTGATCGGCGCCGATCGGCCGAGCTGGTTCACCGATGAGCGCTACGTGCTGCCCGGGCTGGTGATCATGAGCCTGTGGGGAGTCTTTGGCTCGAACGCCGTGATCATGCTGGCCGGGCTGAAGAACATCCCGACCCACCTCTACGATGCGGTCGCGATCGACGGCGGCGGCGCCTGGGTGAAGTTCCGCCACGTCACCCTGCCCATGGTCAGCCCGACCCTATTTTACACGCTGATCCTGGGCATCATCGCGGCCGTGAAGACCTTCGAGCCGGGGCTGTTCATCAAGCTGAACCCGCGCACGTCGGGCACGTTTCTGCAGGTGCTGATCTACGCCAACGCCTTCGCCGGCGGCAACTCGAAGATGGGCTACGCCGCGGCGATGAGCTGGATCATGCTGCTGATCATCCTGGCGCTCACGCTCTTAACCTTCCGCAGCTCGGCGGCGTTTGTCTTCTATGAGGGCGAGAGGAGCTAAGGCCATGGCCGTCGTACCACAGACCCACGAGCGGCCGCGCCCGCAGCTGGCGAGCATCAGAGTCCGGCAGCGGCTCGGCCAGATCGGCACCTACGCCCTGCTCAGCCTGGGCGGGGCGGTGATCCTGATCCCGCTCTACTGGATGATCGCGACCTCGCTCAAGGCCGACACCAAGCTGTTCGTCCTGCCGCCGCAATTTATCCCCGACCCGGTGGTTTGGCGCAACTACCTCGATGTCTGGACGATCCAGCCATTCACCGGCTACTTCATCAACACGCTCTTCATGACCACGCTGGCCATGGCCGGCGAGATCCTGAGCTGCGCGCTGGTGGCCTACGGCTTCGCACGCTTCCGCTTCCCGGGGCGCGACGCGCTGTTTATCGTCATGCTGGGGACGATGATGCTTCCCGGCATCATCACCATGATCCCGGCCTTCCTGATCTGGCGCGCGCTGGGCCGGATCGACACCTTCAGCCCGCTGACGGTCGGCGCGCTGTTCGCCTGGGGGCCGTCGTATATCTTCTTGCTGCGCCAGTTCTTCCTGACCATCCCGCGCGAGATCGAGGAGGCGGCGATCATCGACGGGGCGAATGTGGTCGATGTCTTCTGGCGGATCATGCTGCCGCTGGTCAAGCCGGCCCTGCTGGCGATCGCCGTGCTCAGCTTCAACGGTAACTGGAACAACTTTATGGGCCCGCTGATCTACCTGAACACGCCGGCCAAGTACCCGGTCATCCTCGGGCTCTACACCTTCGCCGGCTCGCTCTCGCAAGAGGCGCCCAAGTGGAATTACATGATGGCCATGACCGTGATCATGTCGCTGCCGATCCTGCTGCTGTACTTCCGCGCCCAGAAATACTTTATCGAGGGGCTGACGGTTGGCGGCGTGAAGGGCTAGCCGACAGCATAAGGGGACCCGTAATGACCGACCCAATGCCCTTCCGGATGACGCGCCTGGGCGTAATCATGCGCGGCGACCCGCACAATGCCGACGAGGCGCTCGGCGTGCTCAACCCGGCCACGGCGCGCGCGCCAGATGGCCGGCTCTACCTCTTCCCGCGGGTCGTCGCGGCCGGCAACTACTCGCGGATCGGCATCGCCGAGGTGATCTTCGACCCGGCCGGCGAGCCGATCGGCGTGGAGCGGCGCGGCTACGCCCTAGAGCCGAGCGAGTCGTACGAGCAGAACGCGCACACCGCCGGCTGCGAGGACGCGCGCGTCACTTATGTGGCGCCGCTTGAGCGCTACCTGATGACCTACACCGCCTACGGCCCGCTTGGGGCGCGCATCGCCCTGGCCGCCTCGGCCGACGCCCTGCACTGGGAGCGCGTCGGCCCGCTGAAGTTCGCCTTCGACCCGGCGCTGCGGGTGGACTTCGACCTCTACGACAATAAGGACGCCGTGATCTTCCCCGAGCTGGTGGCCGACCCGCACGGTCAGCCGGCGCTGGCCCTGCTCCACCGGCCGGCCCACGCCCAGGGCCGCATGACCGTGCTGCCGGCCGGCGTAGTCGAGGAGCGCCCCAGCATCTGGATCTCCTACTGCGCCCTCGCGCCGGCCCAGGCCAACCCGGCCGCGCTGCTCACCTGGCGCGATCATACGCTGCTGGCGACGCCGGCCCGGCCCTGGGAGGAGAAGAAGATCGGCGCCGGAACGCCGCCGATCCGCACGCCGCATGGCTGGCTGCTGATCTACCACGGCGTCGCCGGCCAGATCCTCGAGGGGGTCGATCACCAGCCGCACGTGCGCTACAGCGCCGGCGCGATGCTGCTCGACGGCGACGACCCGCGCAGGGTGCTGTACCGCTCCGCTGATCCGATCCTCATCCCGGAGGCCGAGGAGGAGCGGTTCGGCGTGGTGCCCAACGTGGTCTTCCCGACCGGGGTCGACCAGCGCAATGATGGGCGGGTGGATGTCTACTACGGCATGGCCGACGCCGCGATCGGCGTCGCCCGGCTGACGCTGCCGGCGCAGATTGACCCGACCATGCACGGCAGCCACGCCTCCGCCTCGCACGCGGAGCCTTAGCTTGCGGGGGCGGCCACGCTGGGCCGCCCTTACGCCTCACCTCCTGGCAGAGCGCTGCGGACAAAGCTCTAGCTTGCGGGCGGCTCGTCGGACGCAGTGGCGATGAAGCGGTAGCCCTGACCGGGGATCGTCGCGATATAGCGCGGGTGGCGCCAGCCGTTCTGCAGCTTGACCCGCAGATTGCGGATGTGGCGGTCGACGATATTGCTCTCGGGCACATAGTCGGCGCCCCAGAGCTGGTCGAGGATTACATCGCGGCTCAGCAGCTGGCCCGGGTTGGCGGCCAGCAGATAGAGCAGGCTCAGCTCGACCGCCGTGAGCTGCAGCTCCTTGCCGTGGACGCGCACGCTGCGGTTGAGGATATCGATCTCCAGGTCGCCGAGCCGGATCACCGGCGTGAAGGCCACCACCGTATGGTAGCTGCGCCGCAGCACCGCGAGCAGCCTGGCGACCAGCTCCTCGGGCGAGAACGGCACGGTGAGGATATCGTCGACGCCGTGGTCGAAGGCGGCCAGCTTGCGCGCCAGGTCGCCGCGCCGGGTCAGGGCGATCAGCGGGATGCGCTCGGCCGACGGGGCGGTGTAGCCGAGCTGCTCCAGGATCGTCCCGTGCGCCAGGTCCATGTCGACGACGGCCAGGTGCGGGCGCCATGCGCTGAGCGCGGTACGCGCCTCGGGCGCGTCTGGGACAGCCCGAGTCTGGGCAATCCCGTGGTTGAGCGCGAGGCTGACATACTGGGCCAGCAGCGGCTGCGCGATCACCAGCAGCACGCGGGGCACCGATTCGAGCGCGGGGGCATGCGGGTTCATCGACCGCCCTCTCCAAACTGCGGAGACTATAGAGCAAGATACGTGCAGCATAGCATACCGGGCAGCACGTGTGCGGGCGCAGGCCGGCGCAGTATGAGCGACCTTCATACCGGCGGGGCGCGCGGGTGCTATGCTGCACGTAGGCGAACGAGTGTATCTCGTCGGCCGCGGGCGGCTGACGTAGCGCGATGGAGGAGATCGGTCGTATGGCAGAGCACAACCCCACAAGTAGCCGCGGTAAAGCGGTGGCCGGAAACGTCAAGCTTGGTTTCGGCAGGCTGATCGGCAATCAGCAACTCATCGACGAGGGCACCGCCGAGGTGGCCATGGCGCAGGCGGAGGCGGCCGCCGAGCTGGCCTCCGGGCAGGCGCGCGGCGCCATCCAAGAGCGGGACGGCACGATCACGCCGGGAACTGGTTCTGTGCTCCAGAGCCCTGGCCTTTCGTCCGAAGGCCACACGAAGATCGTCCGGGGCACACGTCGTAAGCAGGTGAACAAGTAGCGAATGGACACCCAGCTGCTCGCGAGCGCCGCGCCCAGCTGGCCCACCGTGGCCGTGGCGGCGGCGATCATCGTGCTGGCCGGCCTGTCGGAAGGCCTGGGGAGCCGGGGCGTAATCTTGCTGTTCAACCGCATCGCGCTGCTGCGAGTGGTGCTGAACCTGGCCCTCAGCGCGCTGCTCTATCTGCTGAGCGCGCTGCTCTGGGTCGCGGCGCTCTGGATGCTGGCGGCGCTAGCCTTCCACGATATCGGCTCGCTGGGTCAGGCATTTGTGGCGATCAGCGCCGCTTACGTGCCGCTGCTCCTGGGGGCCCTCGTGCTGCTGCCCTACGTCGGCCCGCTGATCGGCCGCAGCCTACACCTGTGGAGCCTGCTGGTCGCCCTGACGGCGATCAGCGCCACCTTCAGCCTGCCGCCCTGGCAGGCGGTACTCTGCGCCCTGCTGGGCTGGCTGCTGCTCCAGGGCGTCCACTGGCTGCTGGGTGTCCCGGCCGCGCGGCTTGGCCGCCGCGTGTGGCAGCTCAGCACCGGGCACGCGGCGCAGCTGGGCGTCGCCGATCTCCCGCTGGTGATCCCCGGCTACGCGCCGCCCACGGGCAAGCCATGAGCGACGCGGCGCTCTGGCTCGCCCTGATCTGCGCGCTGGTGCTGGTGGCGGCGGCGATAAGCGTGCCGGCCTCGGCCCTGATCTACTGGGCGGGCTGGCGGGGGCGAAGCGCGCCGGCCGCGCTGGTGCCGCCCGCTGACGCCGCGCCGGCGGCCGGGCCATTTCTAGTCTACCTCTCGGGCATGGGCGATATCTCCGGCGCCTACTCGACGCGCTACGAGGACCGCTTCCTGGCGGCGCTGGCCACGCGCATCCCCGGCCTGACCCTGATCACCGATGTCTTCCCCTACTCCATCGAGAACCTGAGCATGACCAGCCAGCGCCACATGGGCCGATTCTGGGGCTGGGTCAACACCGAGCGCCTGCGCAAGGGGCCACTGAAGGTCGTCGGCAAACTGATCGATCTGCGCAACATTCTGCACATTGCCGTCGCCGCCGATGCGCGCTACGGGCCGATCTACGGCTACGACACCGCCGAGATGATCATCCAGGGGCTGCTGCGCCAGGGCTACCGCCTCGGCAGCGGCACGCCGGTTTGCCTGCTCGGCTACAGCGGCGGCGCGCAGATCGCGCTGGTCTCGGCCAGCTACCTCCATGCCACCCTGCGCGCCCCCGTGCAGGTGATCTCCCTCGGCGGGCTGATGAACCCCAGCCCGGCGCTCGACCAGATCGCGGCCCTGACCCACTTCTACGGCACGCGCGATACGATGCAGCGCCTGGGCGAGGTGTTCTTCCCTGGGCGCTGGCCGCTGCGCACGGCGACGCGCTGGGCGCGTGGGGTAGCCGCCGGGACGATCCGCGTGGTCTGCCTCGGGCCGATGGATCACGCCGGGTTGGGCAGCTACCTCGACGACGGGGTGTATCTGCCCGACGGGCGCAGCTATATGCAGATCACGGCCGATGCGGTGGCCGCGCAGATCCGCCAGCTGGCCGCGTGAGCCGATGAACGATCTTCATCCGCAGAGTCTTTGTATGGAGTCGGAGCCGGTGTTGGCACCGAAGTTGCCGGAAGAGCGTTGGGGTGCCATCGCCAATGGCGGGTTCCTGACCAGCATCGACCGGCGCAACGATCCGGGCACGCCGAACTGCCTGGATGTCTCTTATGCGTTGCTCGCTGCGGGCCAAAAGGCGAGCGATCAACTCACTTGGAAAGAGAAGGGCGCAATACCGCAGAAGTAACCCTGTGGGAGCTACCTGTCACGCTTCGCTTCGCTCAGCGTCCCGGCCGAGACGCTTCGCTTTGCTCAGCGTGACAGGGTTACTTCTGCTCGATTGCAGAAGGACTATTATGCATATCGGAATGATTGGCCTCGGGCGCATGGGCGCGGGCCTGGCCCGCCGCTGATGCTGGTCCAGCATGTCAGCGGCGTCAAATACGACGAACTCGGCGAAATTGAGCTCCCGAGCGGCGAGATCCGCCGCTGCAAGGTGCTCGAGGTCAATGGC
>JAAXUL010001318.1 GCA_013336035.1 Chloroflexales bacterium | reverse complement strand
GCCTGCGCGACCTCGGCGAGCACCCCCTGGCCGAGGCCGCCCTCCGCGAGGCCGAGGCCCTGGCCACCACCGGCCGCGACACCGGCGCCGGCGCCCGCGAGCTCACCTACGCCACCCGCCGCCTCGGCGAGCACGAGGTTTAAGCTCGCTCCGCTCGCTGATGCAAAATACGGTAGATCCCAGAGACGACATTGCAACACCCTATGCGCTGGCCTGGCAGACAGCCAACCGCTAGAGGCCTATAATGAGTCTGAACATGACGAGAGCAGGATTGCGCTAAGGAGAACCGTGTAATGTCTATTACTCTAGATGAGGTACAACACCTTGCCGCTCAGCTATCACCGCTTGAGCAGGTAAGGCTTATCGCCTATCTGACCCAGCACATTGCCCCGGCCCTAAGCACGGCCGCTCCAGGGCCAGCAGCGGCACAGACTCCCGATAGCTGGACGAAACTTGAGTCCTTCTGGCAGGAGATCGAAGCCCTTGGCCCCACAGCGCCCAGCGCAACTGAACAACTCCTTGCCGACCGGCGCAGCCGCCAGGAGGGGCTAGAAGGGCGTGATCGTGTTCACCCTTGATGCCAGCGTCTTTTTGCGACGGGCCAGCCCAAACGACCCGGATTACGCGGTGTGCCGCGATTTGCTTGAGGCCATCAAATCCAGGGCCATTCTTATGTATGAGCCGTTGCTCGTATTGCCGGAAGTAGCCGGTGCCGTGAGCCGGATCTTTCGCGACCCGATGCGTGGGCGAGTATATGCCGACCTGCTGCGTGATCTGCCAAACACGACCTATGTGCCGATTGATGCTGCTTTCAGCCGTGAGGCTGAAGAGTTGGCGGCAGATTACCTCCTGCGCGGCGCCGATGCCACCTATGCTGTTGTGGCCCGGCGTTATGCGTGCACTCTGGTCAGTCTGGATTGAGTGTATCGCGTATCATCGATAGCTGCGAGATGTACGGGAGGCATTACGATGACATTTGATCGTGGCAATATCCTGCGGATCGGCGTCGGCAGCTACGCCACCCGCCGCCTCGGCGAGCACGAGGTCTGACGTGTGACCCATAACCGGTGACCGGTGACCAGGCTAGAATCACGCATCACGCCGCAGCCGACCTCTAGAGGCCAACCGATGAGCGTAGCCAACCTCGTAGCGGGGATCGATATCGGCACTGGCGGGGTGCGCGTGACGGCCTGCGACGGCGCCGGCTCCGTGTGGGCCGAGGCCGAGCGCGCCCTGGGCACCGAGCGGCGCGGCGGCCTGCTCGAGCAGGACCCGGCCGAGTGGCGCCAGGCGGCGGCGGCCTGCCTGCGCCAGGTGGGCGGGCAGCTGCGCGGCCGCGCCCGCATCGTTGCCGTCGCGGTCGCCGCGACCTCGGGCACCGTCTGCCTGCTCGACGAGCGCGGCGCGCCGCTGCGCCCGGCGATCATGTACGCCGACAGCCGCGCCGGCGCCGAGGCCGCGCTGATCGCCGGGCGGGCCGGCGACCTCCAGGCGCGCATGGGCTACGCCTTCCACAGCTCATGGGGCCTGCCCAAGCTGCTCTGGCTGGCCCGCAACGAGCCCGAGCTGCTCGCCCGGGCGCGCCACCTCGCCCACGCCGGCGACGCGGTCAGCGGCTGGCTCTGCGGCGACTACGCGGTCACCGACGCCACCCAGGCCCTCAAGACCGGCTACGACCTGCTGGAGGGGCGCTGGCCCGACCTGGTCGCGGAGCTCGGCCTGCCCCTGGCGAAGCTGCCGCGCGTCGTGCCCTCGGGCCAGCCGATCGGCCAGGTGACGGGCGCCGCCGCCGCCGAGACCGGCCTGCCCGCCGGGGCGACGGTGGTGGCCGGCATGACCGACGGCTGCGCCGCGCAGGTGGCCGCGGGCGCCACCCGCCCCGGCCAGTGGCTCAGCGTGCTCGGCACCACCCTGGTCCTCAAGGGGGTCAGCCGCGAGCTGCTGCGCGACCCGCTCGGCCGGCTCTACTGCCACCGCCACCCAGAGGGCTACTGGCTGCCGGGGGCGGCCTCGAACGTGGGCGGCGAGGCCCTGCACCCCTGGCCCGCCGGGCGGCTGCGCGAGCTCGACCGCGCCGCCGCGGCCCTCACCCCGACCGGCCTCACGATCTACCCGCTGCGCCGCGAGGGCGAGCGCTTCCCGTTCGTCCGGCCCGACGCCCGGGGCTTCGTGGCCGGCGCGCCCGCCTCGGACGAGGAGCGCTACGCGGCCACGCTGGAGGGGGTGGCCTATGTCGAGCGGCTGGCCTACGCGCTGATCGCCGAGCTGGCCGGGGCGACCGAGCCGCTGCTGCTCACGGCCGGCGGCGGGGCGCGCAGCCGGGTCTGGCTCCAGATCCGCGCCGACGTGCTCCAGCGGCCCCTCGCCGTG
>JAAXUL010000480.1 GCA_013336035.1 Chloroflexales bacterium | reverse complement strand
GCTGCCGATCTACTCGGGCGGCCTCGGCATCCTCTCGGGCGACCACGTCAAGGAGGCCTCGGACATGGGGCTGCCCTTCGTGGCGGTGGGCTTCATCTACCCCCAGGGCTACTTCCGGCAGCGCCTCGACAACAGCGGCTGGCAGTTCGCCGAGTACAACAAGATGAACTTCGCCGACGTGCCGGCCATCCCCGCCCTCGACCCCGACAGCCACGAGGTCGTGGTCGAGGTCGAGCTGCCCGGCCGCACCATCTACGCGAAGGTCTACAAGTTCCGCGTCGGCCGCGTCGAGCTGCTGCTGATGGACACCGACATCCACCCCAACAGCCCCGTCGACCGCGAGCTCTCGGCCCGCCTCTATGGCGGCGACCAGGAGATGCGCATCTCGCAGGAGCTGGTGCTGGGCATCGGCGGGGTCAGGGCGCTCAGGCGCCTGGGCTATAAGCCGACGGTGTGGCACATGAACGAGGGCCACTCGGCCTTCCTCGTGCTCGAGCTCTGCCGCGAGCTGGTGAGCCAGGGCCTGGCCCTCGACGAGGCGATGCAGCAGGTGAAGGCCAGCTGTGTCTTCACCACCCACACGCCGGTGCCCGCGGGCAACGACGCCTTCCCGCTATCGCTGATCGAGAAGTTCTTCTGGAGCTACTGGCCGCAGCTGAACCTGACCCGCGATGAGTTTATGGGCATCGCGATGCAGGACCAGCAGTGGGGCCCGACCTTCGCGATGACCGTCCTGGCCCTGCGTCTCTCGGAGCACCATAACGGCGTGAGCAAGCTGCACGGCCATGTGGCCCGCGGCATGTGGCAGTGGATGTACCCCGGCAAGAGCCAGGACGAGGTGCCGATCTCCGCGATCACCAACGGCGTCCACACGGCCACCTGGCTCGCCCCCGAGCTGCGCGAGCTGTACACCGCCTACCTGGGCAAGAGCTGGGAGGACAACCTCGACGACCCGAAGGTCTGGCGGAAGGTCTTCCAGATACCCGACGAGGTGCTGTGGCACACGCGCCAGAAGCTGAAGAGCCAGCTGATCGCCTTTGCGCGGGCCCGCCTGGCCTCGCACTACCGGCACCTGAACCAGGCGGCGCCAGTCTGGCCGGTGCTCGAGGACGGCATCCTGACCCTGGGCTTCGCCCGCCGCTTCGCGACCTACAAGCGGGCCACGCTGATCTTCAAGGATGTCGAGCGGCTGAAGTACCTGCTGAGCCGGCCCGGCAGGCCGATCCAGATCATCTTCGCCGGCAAGGCCCACCCCAAGGACGACCCGGGCAAGCACTTTATCCAGCACGTCTACCAGCTGTCTAAGCAGCCGGGCCTGGCTGGCCGCATCGTCTTCCTCGAGGAGTACGATATGGCCGTGGGCCGGGCGATGACCCAGGGCGTGGATGTGTGGCTGAATAACCCGCGCCGCCCCTATGAGGCCAGCGGCACCAGCGGCATGAAGGCCAGCCTGAACGGCGCCCCCAACTGCTCGATCCTCGATGGCTGGTGGCCCGAGGCCTTCAACGGCAAGAACGGCTGGGCGATCGGCGAGGAGCGCGAGTACCCGAACCTCGACGAGCAGGACTGGAACGACGCGCAGTCGCTCTACCATCTGCTCGAGCACGAGGTGGTGCCCCGCTTCTATGAGGGCCGCAATGGGAGCGATGTGCCCACGGCCTGGGTGCAGATCTGTAAGGAGGCGATCGCTACGGTGGCGCCCGCCTTCAGCATGCGGCGTATGCTCACCGACTATATGGCCGACCTGTACATGCCCGCCGCCGGCAATACGGCGGCAAAGTAGGGTTGCCGGCGACCCTCACCCCCCCGCTCCCACCTGTGGGTGCGGGGGGGGCGGTGAAATGTTCAATCGCACCCTCACCATCGGACACATCGCGACCATCCCGATCCGGCTCCACTGGAGCTGGCTGGTGATCTTCACGCTGCTGTCGCTGGCGCTGCGGCCGGTCTACGCGCGCTACGCCTGCGGCGACCCCAGCCCCTGCGGCGCGGACGTGGGGCTGGCGGCCCTGATGGCGGCCCTGGTGGGCGTCTCGGTGCTGCTGCACGAGCTGGGGCACGCCCTGGTGGCCCGGCGGCTGCTGGTGCCCGTCCATAGCATCACGCTCTTCGCCTTCGGGGGCGTGGCCGAGGTCGAGGACGAGGCGCCGAGCCCCAGAGCCGAGTTCGCGATCGCCGTGGCCGGCCCCGCCGTGAGCCTGCTGATCGCGGCGGCGGCGGCCCTCATCTGGTGGGCGCGCGGCGGGATGGCGCCGGCCGGGCCGGTGGCGGTGCTGGCCGCCCACCTGGCGGCGGCCAATATGATCATGGCCCTCTTCAACCTGCTGCCCGGCTACCCGATGGACGGCGGCCGCGTGCTGCGGGCGACCCTCTGGTTCCTTAACGACGACCTGCTGCCGGCCACGCGGCTCGCGTCGCAGGTGGGGCGGGCCTGCGGCTGGGCCATCGGCCTCGGCGGGCTGAGCTTCGCCATGGCCGTCGGGCAGCCCCTGGCGGCGATCTGGGTGGGCCTGATCGGCCTCTTCCTCTACCGCACGGCCACCGCCAGCTACCGGCAGCACGTGCTCCAGATTGCGCTGCACGGCGTGTGCGTGGGCGATCTGATGCAGCGGCGTATGTATACCCCTACGCCTGACCTGACCCTCGAGCAGTTCGTGGCCCGCTTTGTGCTCGGCCAGGCCGAGACCGGCTTCGCGGTGGTCGAGGGCCCCGACGACGAGGCCCCGCGGCTGGTCGGTATGATGACCCTGCGCGACCTGCGCCGCTTCACCACGGCCCAGTGGCCGGCCCTGCGCGTGGGCGAGGCGATGACGCCCGCCGCCCAGATCGTGTCCCTCGACCCCACGACCACGGCCATCGACGCGCTCTACGCCCTCAAGGACAGCCCCGACGGCCTGCTGCCCGTCACTGATGGCCCACACCTGGTCGGCCTGCTCCGCCGCCGCGATCTGACCGTGTTCGTGCAGGTCCAGATGGCGCGACAGCGCCAGAGATAAACGATGGAGGCCGCGCCAGCGCGTGACGACGCTCTCCGAGATCTATAGCCTCCTGCGCGAGCACTTCGGGCCGCTCACGGGCCCCGGCGCGGCGAGCCCCTGGTGGCCGATCTTCGGCGATGACCCGCCCTTCGAGATGCTGGTGGGCGCGGTGCTCGTGCAGCAGACCCGCTGGGAGACGGTCGAGGCGGCGACGCTGCGCCTGATGGCGGCGGGCCTGCTCAGCCCCCCGGCTATGGCCGGGGCGGACCCCGAGGCCCTGGCCGCGCTCATCCGCCCGGCCGCCTTCCACGCCCAGAAGGCCCCGGGGCTGATCGCGATCGCCCGCCACATCCACGCCCGCTACGGCGGCAGCACGGCCCTGCTGCTCGCCCGCCCCACCACCGAGCTGCGCGCCGAGCTGCTGGCCCTGCCCCGCATCGGCCGCGAGACCTGCGACGTGGCCATGCTCTACGGCGGCGGCCACCCGGTCTTCGTCGTCGATGAGTACACGCGGCGGCTGCTCGAGCGGGTCGAGGTGAGCCTAGAGCGCCCCACACCCTCTCGCTGGCGCCAGCCCTACGAGGTGGTGCGCCAGATGATCGAGGCCGAGCTTAGCGCCGCGCACCATGCATCACTGGGCCTTCATCCTTCATCACGCATCCTTCATCCTGCGCTCTACGCCGAGCTCCACGCGCAGATCAACGAGGCCTGCGTGCGCTACTGCCTGACGCGGCCCCGCTGCGACGGCCCGCCGGCCCGCCGGGTCTATAGCCGCCAGGCGGGGCGCGAGAGCTACCACGGGCGCGCGGAAGGCTGCCCGCTGCGGCCGATTTGCGGGTACTATGCAGGCAGAGGAAAAAAGGAGCTGCGGTGAGAGGGGAGACGCCTTGGAGCAGCCGATCAGTGTGAGCGCGGCCGACCCGTCAGGGAGCCCCCTGGAGGTGCTGGTGGTCTTTACCCGCCTGGGGCTGACCTCGTTCGGGGGGCCCGTGGCCCACCTCGGGTACTACCGCGAGGAGATCGTCAAGAGGCGGCGCTGGGTGGACGAGGCGACCTACGCTGATATGGTCGCGCTCTGCCAGTTCTTGCCCGGCCCGGCGAGCAGCCAGACGGGGATCAGCCTGGGTACGGCGCGGGCCGGAGTGCTAGGCGGGCTGGCGGCCTGGTGCGGATTCACGCTGCCCTCGGCCCTCGCGATGATGGCCTTCGCGCTCGGCCTGAGCCTTATGGGCAATGTTACCGCTAGCGGCTGGCTGCACGGCCTGAAGGTGGTGGCGGTAGCGGTGGTGGCCCAGGCGGTCTGGGGCATGGCCAGAAGCCTCTGCCCCGACCGGCCCCGCGCGACCATTGCCATCCTCACGACCATCCTACTGCTGGCATGGCCCTCGTCCCTGGCCCAGATCGCGGCCCTCGTGGCCGGCGGGCTGGCCGGCGGGCTGCTGCTGGCCGTGGCGGCCAAGGGCGACACACCAGCGCTGCCGATCAGGGTGCCGCGGGCGCTCTCGCTGGCCAGCGCGGCCCTGCTGGCGCTCGGCCTGCTGGGGCTGCCGGCCCTGGCGGCGGCGACGGGCAACCACGCCGTGGCCCTGTTCGACGCGTTCTTCCGGGCGGGGTCGCTGGTCTTCGGCGGCGGGCACGTGGTGCTGCCGCTGCTCCAGGAGTACACGGTGACGCCGGGCTGGGTGACGGCCGACCAGTTTATCGCGGGCTACGGCGCGGCCCAGGCGGTGCCTGGGCCGCTCCTGACATTCTCGGCCTACCTGGGCGCGATCGGCGGGCCCGAGCCGAACGGCGTGGCGGGGGCGGCGATCGCCCTGGTGGGGATCTTTCTGCCCTCGTTCCTGCTGCTCTGGGCGGCCCTGCCTGTGTGGGGGCGCCTGCGCGCGGCACCGTGGGCCCAGGCGGCCCTGGCCGGGGTCAACGCGGCGGTGGTGGGCCTCCTGCTGGCCGCGCTCTACGACCCGGTGATCACCAGCGCCATCCGCGGGCCTATCGACGTGGCCCTGGCCCTGGGCGCCTTCGGCGCTCTCCAGATCTGGAAGGCGCCGCCCTGGGCGGTCGTGCTGCTCATGGCAGTCGTCGCGGGGGTGATCGGGGTCGTCGCGCCATAGCGCCTGACGCGGGCGCGGCCGGTGGCAGGGTGGACCGCCTTCAATCTACTGAGCGAGGAGAGCATGAGCGCAAGACCCGCTGAGTTCCAGCACCTCGGCAAGCCGCATAAGCAGAACGACGGGCTCGAGAAGATCACCGGCCGCGCCCGCTACAGCGGCGACGTGGCCCTGCCCGGCATGCTGTACGGCCGCCCCGTGCTGAGCCATTACGCCCACGCGTCCATCCTGAGCATCGACGCGGCGGCGGCCCGCGCCACCCCCGGCGTCGTCGCCGTGCTCACCGCCGCCGACCTGCCCACCCGCGGGCGCGCCGCCAGCTCGCGCCAGACGACCACCCTGGCCGACGGCGAGGTGCGCTATCGCGGCGAGCCGGTGGCCCTGGTGCTGGCCGAGAGCGAGGCGGCCGCGGCCGACGGTGCCGCCGCGGTGCTGGTGGACTACGAGCCCCTGCCTGTGGTCGCCGACGCCGCCACGGCCCTGGCCGACGGCGCCCCGATAATCTGGCCCGCCGGCCCGCCGCGGGGCGAGGTCGACCTGACCGCCGCCCACGCCGCCATCGGCGACGGCGAGCAGGAGGAGCAGCAGACCGGGCTGCCAACGAACCTGTACGAGCGCAAGCACTACCAGCGCGGCGACGTAGAGGCGGCCCTCGAGGACGCCGACATCGTGATCGAGCACACCTACACCACGCCCATCGTGCACCAGGGCTACCTCGAGCCCCACGCCGCCGTGGCCGACTACGACCCCCTGCGCGGCGCGCTCCAGATCTACACCAGCACCCAGGACCAGTTCGGCGTGCGCGACGAGCTGGCCCGTCTGCTCGGCCTGCCCCCCGCGAAGGTGAGCGTGACCACCATGGCCGTGGGCGGCGGCTTCGGCGCCAAGTACGGCATCCTCGAGCCGCTGGTGGCCGCCGCCGCGATGGCCGTGGGCCGCCCTGTGCGCGTGACCCTCACCCGCAGCGAGGACTTCCTGACCACGACGCCCACGCCGGCCAGCGAGTTCAAGATCCGCCTCGGGGCCTGCCTCGACGGCACGATCACCGCCCTCGACGCCGTGGTGACCCTCGACAACGGGGTCTACCCCTTCACCCTCGGCGGCATCGTGTCCTTCCTGCTGGGCGGCTACTACCGCTTCGCGCACCTGCGCATCGAGGTGCGCGAGGTGCTGACCAACAAGCCCCAGGCCGGCTCCTACCGCGCCCCCGGCGCGCCCCAGGCCACCTTCGCCATCGAGTCGAGCGTGGACGAGCTGGCCTACGCTCTGGGGATGGACCCGCTCGAGATCGGAAGAGCA
>JAAXUL010000479.1 GCA_013336035.1 Chloroflexales bacterium | reverse complement strand
GATCTACGCCGCTGATGGTGAGGCGGCGGGCGGGCTGGCCCAGCGGATCGAGCCGCTCATTCTGAGCGGCGAGCTTCCGCCGCTGCTGATCGTCGGCGCGCACGCTGGCGAGCTCGCATGCTACACTATCCCGGCGTGCACGCTTCAGCGTGCCGATCGAGACTATCTGGTGCCCAGACGTGGTAGATCATAGTCATTCGCCCAATGAGGGGTTTGGACTCCCCTATGATTCGTGCCGTCCTGTTTGATCTCGATGACACTTTACTGGATCGCGCTACGACCATTGACGGCTTTCTTCCTGGCCAGCATCAGCGCTATGCGGCCCCACACGTGCCCTACCCCGTCTATCGTCAGCGCTTCCACGCCCTTGACCGTCACGGCTATGGTGACAAACACCAGCTCTTCACCACCCTAGTGGCCGAGTTTGCGCTTCCGACGACCGCCCAGGTCCTGCTCGCCGATTTCCGTCAGCACGCCTGGCGCACCTGTCAGCTCTTTGCCGACGCTCGTGCCGTGCTCGCCGCACTCTGTGCTCGAGGTTATCGCCTTGGCGTTATCACGAATGGCTCCAGCGCGTCGCAGCGCGCGAAACTTCACGTCACCGGCCTACAGGAGCTCGTCGATATCACCCTGATCTCTGCCGAGGAAGGGGTCAAGAAACCCGAGCCCATCATCTTTGAGCGTGCGGCGCAGCGCCTTGGGGTTCCGCATCCCGACTGCCTCTTTGTCGGCGACAACCCTCGCACGGATATCGGGGGTGCCGCCGGTGCAGGCTTCGCCACGGTGTGGTGCCGACGGGCGCTCCCGTGGCCTGACCATCTCGCGACCAGGGCGAGCTACACGATCGGCCAGCTGCAGGAGATACTCGCCCTGAAGCTCTATATAGGTGTCGTGCTATGATCAGGTACGGCATGGGAAGACTTCCTGGCGTACAAGCGCGCTTGTCAGTGATGGGAGGGAGTGCGATGGCAACGATCCGTGAGGGACACAGGCCGGCGCTGATCGTCGTCGATGTGCAGGTGGGGGTGGTGGACGGGGCGTGGGAAGCGCCGCGCGTGGTTGCCAACGTTGCCCGCGCCGTCGAGCGCGCGCGCACCGCGGGGGTGCCGGTCATCTGGGTCCAGCACGCGGATGAGGACGAGCTGCCGAAGGGGAGCCCGCAGTGGCAATGGGTTCCAGAGCTGACTCCGTTGCCGGGTGAGCCGCTGATTGGGAAGCAGTTCAATTCGGCCTTTGAGCAGACGACCCTTGAGCGCGAGCTCGAGGGGCTCGGCGCAACCCAGCTTGTGCTGGCCGGCGCGGCGACAAACTGGTGCATCCGGGCCACCGCCTATGGCGCGCTCGAGCGCGGGTACGATCTGACGCTGATCAGCGATGCGCATACCACCGCCACGATGCGCTTCGATGACGGGACCACGGTCGAGGCTGCCGATATCGTCAAGGAGCTGAATCTCGCGATGACCTGGCTGACCTACCCCGGGCGTAAGAATAGCGCTGTGCTCGTTGAGGACGTGGACTTTGCGGCCTCAGGGGAGCGTCTGAGCTGAGCTGTTTCAGGTGGTCGGGGTCACGCTTGGCGACCCTGTCAGGGTCCGACTGACGACGTGACGATGCGCTAGCGCCGGCACTGGAGGCCTCGCCCGCTCGCCGAGGGTGCCGGCTGAGTGATACGCTCAGCCTTGTGCGACAGAGCTGGCATACTAGCGCGCTAAGAACGTGTTGAGCTGGGCAAATGGAAGTGGCTGCGTCTCAGCCGGCGCATGCGGGATCACGATCTGCTGCTCGGGATACACGTCGAGCACAATGCGGCGAGGCGCCACTGCTGCCACCAGCCGAAGCTCAGGCCGACGGCGCCGATGCCGAGCACCAGCCCGATGGCCAGGAGATAGTCGCGCAGGCGGGCGCCTCGAGGCCGGGACGTGGGCTGGTGTGAGCGACGAGTGTGCATAGGAGCCGCCTTTCGTGCAAGCAGACGACCGGATGAACGCTCTCAGCAAGTGGTCTCGCGCACATCAGCGGAGAGTCTGATCACCTCAGAAGCCAACGGCGAATCTGGTGCAGCGTATTGACGAGCAGCGCCTCCGGCGTCGCGAGGTAGAGCGGCTGGTACTCTGGCGCTGTCGGCGCGCGCAGCGCGCTGCGAATGAAGTGCCGGTAGAGCCCTGGCACGCGCCACGGCAGGGCCGTGAGCGGAAACCAGCGCACGGCCCAGGTCTCTGGCCCGCGCTCCAGCGGCTGGCCCCCAACGACGCGCCCACGATAAAGGTACGTCGTCCCGCTGCGCGGGATCTGCGGCTGCCAGTATGTGCCGATCCAGGCCTCGAGAGTGATCTGGTACCCGGTCTCCTCCAGAACCTCCCGGATCGCAGCATCCTCAGGGCGCTCGCCTGCCTCCAGCTTCCCGCCGGGGATCGCCCAGATCGGCAGGTCGCGTGGGTGCTGGAGCAAGATCTGCTGGGCGGCGTCGATAACGACGACCCGCGCCGCTGGTCGTGCTACGGCTGGTTCGCTGCGGTTTGTCACACTCACCGCCTCCCCTGCACCGGCGCGATCCAGAGCCCGCCGCGCCCATTCCAGAGCAGAACTGCACCACCATTCCAGAACCAGCGCGATCAGGCACAGACGCCAGGTGTGGGCGGCGGTGCTCTCCTGATGCCCGCCCGATGTCCACGCCGTGCGGTACACGTTCTTCAGGCGCTCCGCCTCGCGGAAGAACTGTAAAGGCCAAAAAGCCCAGATCTTGCAGCAATTCGCTGCCTGCGGGTAAGGGATAGGGGGTCTCGTCGGCAATGCGCTTATCGTGCCGGCTGCCACCATAGGTCGTGCTGAGGAACAGGATCGTCAACGTCGCATTGATCAGCAGCACATTTTTCAGCGTGTGGCGTCTTTTCTTGCCGCTATAGCAGCTTTTCTGTTCTGTCGCATCTTGGGGCGAGGGACGGGTCGCTCGGTGCCGTCATGGCAAAAAGGGGGGCGGGGACGGCGCGTTGGCGGGTGCGTTCGTCTGGGGAGCGGTCGATTCAATCACATCGGCCGCCTCGGCCAAGGGGGGGACATCCAGATGAGCCTGTCTCCGTACTGCTCGACGTAGGCTTTTGTGCCGTGCTGGCCCGGGCGGCGGACGAGACGGACGCGCATTGCTTTCTCCAGTGGCCGCGCTACACGGCGGTGCCGGCGCGGGGGGCGCCGTTGCCGCCCGCGCTGCTATGCGACGTCCTCGAAGAGCGGGGCGTCGGCCGGCGTGGTTAGCGCGTCGAGGAGGTGGAGGAGCTCGGGCCCGTATCTCGCGGCACGGCCCGGGCCGAAGTGCTTGATGCCCGCCAGGTCTTCTGCGGCGCGGATCGACATGTGGTGCCGGACAATGTGTATGAGCACGGCGTTGTGGGCGATGACGTACGCCGGCTTGCCCTCGGCCGCGGCGCGCTGGCTGCGCCACTCGCGCAGCTGGTCGTAGACGCGCTGCTGCTCGGGGGTCAGCGGTGGCTCATCGGCTGGCGGGGGCGATAGGGCCGGCGCTACGGCGCTCTGCTGGCCGCTGTGGGCCGCCGCCTGGGTGGCATCTTCGTAGAAGATAAGGACGGACCAGCAGCCCGGGGCGCTGGCGCAGGTCTGGACGGATTGGACCTGGATGGTCTGGAGGAACTCGTTCAGGCGGGCCTCGTCGTCCTGGGCGTGCTGGGGGGTGAGGCGGATGGTGAAGTGTCGGCATAGCATCGGTGAAGCTCCTTGGGATGTGGTGGTGCGTCGCTACCCATGTACCGACGCTCGGGGGCAAAAGGTTTCGGTCTTTCTTTTCTTGGCGCCAAGCCTGCCAGGTCGTCAAGCTGCCAAGGGTGATGAGGGGCGCTCGAGGGCGTCGCTGCCCTTTATGTCGTTGCGGCTTTGTATCTGATGGCGATGGGCGTTTCGTGTGAGCGACCGGATGTGTGTCTGCGGTCGTTCATTGAGGTAGGTGCGTATCAGATGGCCGGGGGCGTGACTCTGAAGAGGGCTGCGGGCGCACGGGGGAGGCTCTGATGAGGGGGCAGCGGGCGCGGGTGCGCGGGGTGCGGGTGCGTGGGCCGCTGCTGGCGGCGCTGCTGTCGGCGCTGCTGCTGGCGCTGTCGGCGCTGGTGCCGGCGCTGGCGGCGGTGACGGTGCTGTACGATGGGGCGCTCGGAGGGCAGACGCCCGCAGATCAGGGCTACTTTGTCTACGGGACGTACCCGTCGCCGCCGGCGGCCGCCGTGGCTGGGCCTGTGGGTGGGGGCACGAGGCTGGAGACCTCTAGCGATCTGCACGACTATGCCGGCTATTTCACGCCCGCCGGCCGCGCGCCTGCGATGCGCCGCGCTAGTGGCTACACGCTGAGCTTTGTGGCCCAGGTGATGCGTGAGACCCATAGCCTCGATGACCGGGCGGGCTTCAGCGTGATTGTGCTGGGCGATGACGGCTGGGGAGTCGAGCTGGGGGCGTGGGCGGATCGCGTCTGGGCGCAGAATGATGGCGCGACCCTGTTTACGCAGGGCGAGGGCGTAAACCTTGACCTGACGGCGCCAGTCGCCTTTGCGCTGCGCATTGAGGGCGATAGGTATACGCTTGTGGCCGACGGAGCTGAGGTGCTGTCGGGCCCGCTGCGGCTCTATACGCCCGCCCGCTCGCTCGAGAGCCCGCTGCCTGGACTGTACTATGTGCCGAACTTTATCTTTCTGGGCGATAATACGAGCCGGGCGGGGGCCGAGGTGCGGCTGCTGGCGGTGTCGCTGGAGACCGTAGAGCTGCCGCCAGCGCCGCCGTCGCCGTCGCCGACAGGGCCAACCCCTTCGCCAACCGAGCCGCCGTCGCCGGACCTGCCCCGCGAGCGGCGGCCGTGGGCGTATCTGCCGGCGGTGGTGCGGTAGCAGCGTGATGGAGCGTCTCGCTATTCAACCCGCAGCCTGCGCCGATTAGCACGGGTGGCTGCTGGGTTGTGAGCGATGGCCTGTGGTAGTGTGGCTGATCGTCGCCAAACCTGGGTCATCTGTGGATGATCCTACGGCTTCAGCCCCTCGGGGAGGCCCTGGGGGAACTGCTCGGCGATGGCGCTCTCGATCTGCTCGATGCGGCGGCCTGGGTCGGGGTGGGTGCTGAGAAACTCTGGGGGGCTGGCGCCCTGGCTAGCCTCGTCGAGCTTCTGCATGACGCCGATCATGGCCCGCGGGTCGTAGCCGGCGCCGGCCATGTAGCCTACGCCGCGCCGGTCGGCCTCGAGCTCGTCGTCGCGGCCGTACTTCATGCTGATCGCCTGGGCGACGAGCTGGGCCATGGCGGCGCTCTGCTGGCTGCTGGGGTTGTCGGGGTCGTAGGTGGCGAGGACGGCGGCCCCGGTGAGGCCCTCGGCGAGCTGGGCGCGGGCGATCTGCTCGGCGGAGTGGCGGCCGACGACGTGCACGATCTCGTGGGACAGGACGCCGGCTAGCTCGCCCTCGGTCTCGAGGAGGTTGATCAGGCCCTCGGTGATGAAGACCTGGCCGCCCGGGAGCGCGAAGGCGTTAATGGTCTGCGGGTCGGCGAGGACGTGGAACTCGAAGGGGTAGGGGGCGGTGCCGGCCTCGGAGCCCCGCAGGATAGCGCGGCCGATCTGGTCGACGCGGGCCTGTGGCTCCTGGCTTTGGGAGAGGCCGCCGTACTGGGCGGCCATCTCGGGCGCGGCCTGCTGGCCGAGGGTGATCTCCTGCTCGGGGGTGAGGCTGATGTTCTGGACCTCCTCGGTGACGGGGTTGGTCTGGCGGGTGCTGAAGTAGGTGATGAGCGCGAAGATGGCGACGGCGGCGGCGATGAGGAGTCTGCCGCTGATGCCGCCACGCTGCCCTGAGCCTGATGGGCGTGTGCGGATCATAAGTTGCCTGCCTTACTTACCTGTGTGGAGGGGCATCGATGCCCCTTATGGTTAGCTGGGCAGGAAGCAGGAACTGTGCCGCGCGGGAGCGCGCTGTGGGCGGCGCGAGGTGTGGCGACCATTTCTGGTAGAATGGCACGGATGGAGCGATCTCAGAGTTAGGTAGGCGAGCCATGACGCGGGTCTGGGGCGGCGGGGCGGCGCTGGCGGCCCTGGCCGGGGTGTGTGCGGCAGCCCTGATCGCCGCGGCCCTGGTGGCGGCCTCATTGCTGACGCCGCGGACGTGGGCGCTCGCGGTGGGGGCGCCGGGCGACGCCTACTTTGTCACCAATAGCTTCCCGCCTGAGGGCGAGGCCGATGCGCCGCTGCGCTGGACCCGCGAGGCGACGGAGCTGCGCGCCTATGGGGCATATGCCGGCCCCGCCCTCGTAGAGCTGCGCCTGTATCGGGATGGGGCGGGCACTGTGGGGCGGCGGGGGCCCGCCGCGGGGAGTCTCAGGCCAGCGCCTTGATCTTGGCGTTGAGCTCGCGC
>JAAXUL010001317.1 GCA_013336035.1 Chloroflexales bacterium | reverse complement strand
CGCAAAGGCCCCGGTCGAGGCCCCGGTCGTCGTCGCGAGGCCGCCGGTCGAGCCGCCGGTCGTCACGAAGGCCCCTGAGCCCGCCGTGGTCGCCCCACCCCCGCCCCCGCGGCCGTCCCGGCCCGTGATCGAGCGCGGCACGGTCTTCACCCTCGCCGACGGCACGGCCATCGATCTGCGCCGCCCGACGAAGGAGCTGCTCGCCGAGCACGGGGCGACTCTGGCCCGGGCTCTGGCCGACAAAATCGAGCAGGATCCTCTGCGGCGCATCGTTAGCTTTGGGCGGCGCTACTTCCCCGAGGCCAACGTCATCAACCTGGGCAAGAACGACCTGCGCAAGATCCGCGACTATATCCTCGAGCGCGGCGAGCCCCTGCTCGACACCGAGCTGATCGCCGACGTGTTCTACCACAACCCGCGCCAGTCCGACTACGAGGGCGTGCGCTTCTCGCTCAACTACCGCCTGCACCGCGAGAAGGACTTCGAGTTCGTCGGCGTCGAGGGCGCCGCGCTCTGGTCGACCAAGGGCCTGCCGGCCATTGGCGGCAAGCGCGTGAAGGCGGCCGAGATGGGCCAGATCACGTCGTACCTGGTCGAGGGCCACGACGACAGCCTGCAGGGCCAGAGCCTCGAGGTGATCAAGCAGAGCGGCAGCGTCACGCGCCTGCTCACCTTCTTCGAGTGGGAGTACGGCGTGTTGCCGCTCGACGCCAGTCTGGTGGCCTTGCTGCCGGGGCCGGTGCTGCCCGACCAGCGCAGCGCCGTGCTGCGCTTCGAGTCGCCCCAGCACTACACCCAGTCGCTGGTCGAGGTGCGCTACCCCACCAGCAATCGCGGCGGCTGGCTCCAGGGCTTCGAGGAGTTCTTCCACGCCCACCTGGTCCCCGGCGCCCTGATTACGATCACCCGCGGCGCCGAGGCCAATGTCTTCACGATCACCTATGAGGAGGCGGCCGAGACCAGCGACCGTATCCTCACCTACGACGAGAAGAAAAACAAGCTGGCCTTCGCCAATGTCTCGTTCTTCGCCGCCGTCGACGCCGACCAGCTGCCCAGCCAGAGCCGCTTCGGGCGCCTCAACCGCCTGAAGGCCTTCCCAATGGGCGAGCGCCGCAAGACCGAGATGATCCTCGAGCACGTCGCCGAGACGATGGGCGAGCAGGTCGGCAGCCGCGCCGCGCCACGCTACGCCATCAGCCTCGACGACCTGTTCGTCGGCTACAACACGCTGCGCCCCGGCTCGCGCGCGCTCATCCAGTCGCTGATCGAGCACAGCGCCGAGTTCGAGGCCGACGAGGCGACGCCCGGCCTGATCCACTACACCCCCGCCGCAGGCTCGAAGCCGGCCGACGACGACGAAGAGACGGCCGAGGCGACAACCGAGGAGCCGATCACCGACGTGCAGCCCACCCGCCGCCGCTACGGCGGGCGCTATGCCGACGACGATGAGTAGCCACTGCCTGCCCGCTCTCTAGTAGCGAGGGGGGGAGTGGGGAGCAAGGGGGCGCGGGCACACCGCGCTCCCCCGCCCCTCGCTCTCCCCCTCTCCTACGCAGCGCGCAGCGACCAAGGGAGATCGCCATGACTTTTGAAGCGCAGCTGGCTCGCCTCGGCGATCTGGGCCAGCCGCTGACCCACGGTGAGCTGAAGACCCTGGCGGGGCTCGGCCCAGAGACCCTCAAGGTGTTCTGGCAGGTGTGGCGTGAGTTCCCCGCCGAGCGCCGTCTCGAGATCATGCACGCCCTCGACGAGCTCGGCGAGGATAATGTCGATATGGACTTTCGCCCCGTCCTGCGGGCCTGCCTCAGCGATGCCGACCCCGAGGTGCGGGCTACCGCGGTCGCCGGCCTGTGGGAGGACGAGAGCGAGCGCACGATGGATCGCCTGATCGCCCTGCTCGACGACGAGGCCGGCATCGTCCGCTCGGCGGCCACGGTGGCCCTGGCCCCCTTCGCCTATAGGGCCGAGCTCGGCGAGCTGTCCGCCCCCGGCGCCCAGCGGGTCTTCGCCGCGCTGATGCGCGTCGCCACAGACCCCGAGCAGCCCCTGGATGTGCGCCGCCGCGCCGTCGAGGGGCTCGGCTACTTCGCCAGCTCAAAGGAGGCTCAGGCCGAGCTTGGGCGGGCCTACGCCCACGCAGAGATCACGATGCGCGAGAGCGCCGTGCTGGCCATGGGCCGCTCGATGCGCCCCACCTGGTTCCCCTATATCGAGCGCGAGCTGAAGAGCCCCTCGCCCGCCCTGCGCTACGAGGCCGCCCGCGCCGTCGGCGAGCTTGGCGAGGATGGCCGCCCTCTGCTCCCCAGCCTGCTGCCCCTGGTCGATGACGACGACACCGAGATCTCGCTGGCCGCGATCTGGTCCCTCGGCCAGGTGGGCGGCCCGAGCGCCAGGCGCCTGCTCG
>JAAXUL010000478.1 GCA_013336035.1 Chloroflexales bacterium | reverse complement strand
CGCTCACCGGCATCCTCGGCCGCGCCGAGGCGCTCGAGGAGGCTATCTATGGCCCGGTGACCGCCGAGCAGGTGACCGCGCTCCACAGTATTGCCGAGAGCGGCCAGCATCTGCTCGCCCTGATCAACGACATCCTCGACCTCTCGAAGATCGAGTCGGGCCGGCTCGCCCTGGAGCGAGCCACCCTCGAGGTCGATCTCCTTGGCACGATGAGCATCCGCATGGTCGCCCAGATCGCCCAGGTCAAACGCATTGCCCTCACCTCGAAGTTTGATGGCCAGGTGCAATGGGTGGAGGCCGATGAGCGTCGGCTCAAGCAGATCCTGGTCAATCTACTCTCCAATGCGGTCAAGTTTACGCCTGAGGGTGGCAAGGTGGGCCTGGAGGTGCAGGGCAACCCGGAGCAGCAGACGGTGACCTTTACCGTCTGGGATACGGGGATTGGCATCGCGGCGGAGGACCTGCCGAAGCTGTTCCAGCCCTTCGTGCAGCTTGACAGCAGCCTGAACCGCCAGTACAGCGGCACCGGCCTGGGGCTCTCGCTGGTGGCGCGGCTTGCCCAGGCCCACGGCGGGAGTGTGGCTGTAGAAAGTGCGCCGGGGCAGGGCAGCCGCTTTAGCGTCACCCTGCCCTGGAGCCCGACGGCACCCACGGCCCTGCCCGTGCCGGCCACCGTCGCCGTCGACACGACCCGTCCCGCTGTCCGCCAGGCCCTGGTGGTCGAGGACTCGCCCACCGCGGCGGCCCAGATCACGCGCTACCTGCGGGAGTTGGGGGCGCAGGTCGAGATTCATCCGCATGCGACCGGTACGGTCGAGCGCGCGATCGCGCTCCAGCCCGATGTGATCATCCTCGACATCCTGCTGCCCGACGACGATGGCTGGGGCGTGCTTCGCCAGCTCAAGGCCGAGCCGCGCACCCGCGATATCCCGGTGCTGGTGATCTCGGTCGTGGACGAGCCGGAGCGGGCGCAGGCGCTCGGCGCCGCCGCCATGCTGGTCAAGCCGATCGACCGCCCCACCCTGGAGCAGGCCCTGCGCCAGATCCTCGTCCATCCCACAGCACCGCCGGTGCCGACCGCGCTGGTCGTCGCGCCGTATCTGGGGCGCCCGCGCATCCTGCTCGCCGACGACAACGAGGAGACGCTAGAGACCCTCGGGGACTACCTGCGCGCCAAGGGCTATGACCTGCGCGTGGCACGCAACGGCCGCGAGGCGATTCTGCAGGCCCAGGAGGAGCTGCCAGACGTGATCCTGATGGACATCCAGATGCCGGGGATGGACGGCCTGGAGGCCATCCAGCGCATCCGCGCCGAGGCCACGCTAGCCCACGTCCCCATCCTGGCGGTGACCGCCCTGGCCATGCCCGGCGACCGCGAGCGGTGCCTGGCCGCGGGGGCCGATGCCTATCTCCCCAAGCCCCTCAACCTGCGCACGCTGGCCACCGCCATAGAGGCACACCGCCAGCGTCGGGCAGAACCCGCCCCCGGCGACCAGACGGCCCTTCCTGGGTTTTGAGGTTCGCCAATGTCGCGTTGGAAAGAGCCGCAGCGCCCGTAACGGGCGCGGTCAGCGTCTCGGCTTCAAGACGATCATCAAGCCAAGTAAGCTGAACTTCACCAAAAGTGGCCATGGGCCGATCGCACTGGATATGGCGCGCCCGACGAACCATACTGCCGCTGCGCTAACGGTAGCAGAGTTCAGCCTCGCTCGGAGCGCTGTCAGCTTGATCCGGGTGTTGGATGACCCATGGGGCTCGCGGCGAGGAGCCAGCTAGAAAACGGCGGGAATGAGGCGCCATCTCGTGCGCGCGACATATTCCCGATAGCCCGGCAACTCCTCAGTCAGCACCCTATCCTCGATCACCGTCCTGATAAGCAACAGGACAGCGCCGACGACTGTCGGGACAAATGCCCAGTATGAGTTGATGAGCAGTGGGAACGCCAACAGCGAGATCAGCATCCCCAGGTAACCGGGGTGACGAACGTACCGGTACAACCCGGTATCACAGATGCGATGGCCACGCTCAGTTTGGATACGCACCGTACTGGAGAAGAACGCGTTCTGCCGCTTTGCCACAGCGAAGATGATCTGCCCCAACAGCATCAGGACAACGCCCGCTATCGTGACCCCGAGAGGGACAGGACCAGACCAGCCGAAGCGCCCAGAGTCCAGGCCGGCGATCACGAAGGTTACGACGCTGACGAGGAAGTACGCACCGAGTATCCGCTTGTCCCATGTCTGCCCTGCAGCGGCATGGCTAGCTCGTTCGACCGTGATATCCGAACCCCTAGGCACCAGTGCGTTGCTGAGGGTAGCGCCGATGAGTGCGATGGCCACGTATAGGAGAGCCTGCCAATACACAAGCTTCCAAGCCGCGAAGAAAATGAAGCTTGCGTAGAGTAGGACCCCGACGTAACTAGCTACGATTGCTCTCAGCCTGCGCATGTTGTCTACCTCTGCGGGTCCATCCAA
The DNA here is from genome assembly GCA_013336035.1 of Chloroflexales bacterium. Taxonomy (GTDB): domain Bacteria; phylum Chloroflexota; class Chloroflexia; order Chloroflexales; family Chloroflexaceae; genus CAIWXH01. The sequence goes on along the minus strand of JAAXUL010000478.1, from coordinate 3,920 downwards.
TTCGGATGTGGTGTCGCACAGCCGAGTGGCCGAAGCCCACGGCGACGGGCATGCGGCGCATTGGCGTGCGCCTGTTGACGCCCCGCTTGGAAGTATACCGCGACGAGAAAACCGTGGCGCTGCCAATGGTTGGTCGCGTTCTTTGGTGACGAAGCACCCTTCGGTCTGGCGCCCTGGGCCTCGAGGAAGTGCGCGATGCGGGCGAGGGGTGCCACCTGGCTGTCGGCCCAGAGGCCCAGGTCGGCCGGTGAGATGCGGCCGCGCGCTTCGACAGCGGTGGCCTCGACGATGATCAGGCCGGCCCCGCCGGCCGCGCGGGCGCCGGGATACACGCGCCTCCATCTCGGCCGAGAGCCCGACGATCGCCGCGGAGCACGCCGGCTTCAGCACGGTCTGGCTGGCCGACCAATGGCTGAGCGCCCTGCCGCGCCTCCCACTGGCCCTGAGTCTGGCCCGGCGCTCAGCGCCGTGACCGACCGCATCGAGCTGGGCCTCATCCTGCACCTGCCGCCGGCATCGCTGCGGCGCGCTCTGCGGGACGAGCTGGCCTATCTCGCGACCCTCAGCGATGGCCGGCTCCGCGTGACCCTCGATCTGCGTGGGGTATCCCTCGACGCCCACGCCGCGGGCCTGGATGCTCGACGAGCTCGCGGAGACACTTGGCGGCCGTGAGCCGTCCGGGAAGGCGCGCCGCCTCCTGCTGCTCGCCGACGAGACGACCACGGTGATCGCCGGCGCGGCCGGCTTCGGGCTGCTGCTGGTCCCTGGCGGCTCGCACCACGCGCGGCTCCTCAGGCTGGCGCGCTACCACGACGCGCGCGCGGCGCAGCCCGGCTGGGTGTCGCGCCTGCTCAGCATCGCCGTGGGCGCGGATGTGCCCGAGACGCTAGCCCTGACGCGCCGGCTGCCCCCGGTCATGCCCCTGATCAGCCCCACCGGCGAGCCGCCCCTGCTGGGCCTCCCAGCGCAGGTGGCAGGGCAGCTCGCGATCGCCCAGAGCACCGACGGGCTCGATGAGGTGCTCTGTGTACTCGTGTCCGGCGGACCAGACCCCGAGGCGCTCCTACGACCGATCGAGCTGCTCGGGCGGGCGGTGCTGCCCCAGCTCCAGGGGCCCCCGCCGCCACGGATCAGCCGCTTCGGCCGCACCGACATCGACCTGCCCTGGGAGCGCACCAATCGCGTCGAGGCCCTGCGCAAGGCCGCCGGGCGCTAGCAAACGTGGAGGGAAGGTCTCAGGGAGGTCGAGCCCTCCCTGAAAGACCATCTTTCCGGTCCTTTGTGTGCCGCACGCAGGGCTTGCGCGCATCTAGATCCCGGCGCCATCGCTAAAGCTCTCGAGGCGCCAGGCCGTGCTCCAGCCGGCGAGGTGAATGCTCAGAGCGGGCTGGGCGCTGGTGGTGATCACCCGGTAGGCTGCCCGGTTGGGCGGCAGCAGCGCGAAGCACTCGCCCGGGCGCAAGTGCAGGCGCGCGGTGCGCTCGAGGGGTGCCCCGCTCACGGATGCCAGGCCCGGTCGCCGGCGATAGACCTCCGCCTCCTGCTCGCCGCAGTAGAGCCCGACCAGGCCCCAGGCGCGCGGGTCCTGGAGCAACATCGCCGCCCCGGGTGGCAGCACCAGCACCGCGAGCGAGAGGTCGCCTGTCACCGCCCGGTAGAGCAGCCAGGTGGCGCTGGTGCTCGCGCTGCCCTGCGCGGGCGCCCCCCGGCGATAGCGCTCGGGCAGCCAGGTCGGGTCGGCCAGCAGCGCGGCGAAGGAGGGGCGCAGCACCGCCAGGGCTTCGGCGGGCGGGGTCGCCGTAAGCGTCTCACGCACCAGCCCGATCAGCTGACGCACGACCGGCGCGTCGAACTGATACTCGCGCGGGAGGTCCCAACGATCCTCGCGTAGCACCATCCGCTCCTCCTGTTCCCTGTTCCTGAGCCTTAGGCGCCCCGGGCCCGGACCCGTGTCGTACCTGGTGGGAGCGCCGGTGGGCGTCGCCTGGTTGCGGGCTGCAGGTGTGGCAAGATACGCTCCCCCAGCAGTGCAACGCTCTTCAGGGCCTGCTCCGGGCGCACTCCCGGAGGCGCCACGTCGCAGACAAGCTCGTCGACGCCGCCGAACGTCGGCTCGTGCGCCAGGGCCTGGAGCACCTGCGCGGGGGTGCCGATGAGCAGACGCCGTGCTTCTGGCTGCCTGAGGGGCGCCGCGGCGATGCCGCGGGCCAGCTCAGCCACCCCCAGGTTGCTGTCCGCGAGCACGAGCGTGAGCGCCCGCGCGATCCAGCCTGGCCGGTCGGCGGCGGGGGCGCGGGCCAGCCCACCGCGCTCCACTGTCTCGTCGGGCGCATCAGGCAGCAGCCGCCCATAGCCGTGGGCGCCAGCGCGCGCGGCGCTCGCCGCGTCGGCGCGCAGCTGGAGCCGCTCGGCCGGACGGGGTGTATGCTCGAGGCCCATCAGCGACCCGGCGTGGGCGAGCAGCGCCAGCGCGGCGTCCAGATCGTCCCCGGGCAGACACTCCAGCGCCAGGCGGGCGCGCCCCTCCGAGCGCTCGTCCAGCGCGCCGATCTGCTCGGCCAGCAGCGGGCGCAGCGGTGCTACGGGCAGGCGCAGCCGCAGCCCCAGGTCGATGCGGTCGGTGACCGCGCTCAGGTGATCCAGGATGCGCAGCGTGGGCAGCCGCTGGAGGGCCGGGATGGCGGTGGCATCGGCGAGCCAGACGGCGCTCAGGCCGTGCAGCTCGGCGGCGATCACCTGGTTCTCGAGGTCGCGGTAGCCCGGGCTGCGGAGCTGGGCGGGCAGGCGTTCGTGGGGAACAAGCAGCGACAGGCGCATGGCGGCCTCCAGGGTGAGTATAGTCTAAACTTAATATATTTTACTGATATTGTCAATATACCTCCTCACCCAGGATGGCTAGCGCTGTACCAGGGGGAAGACCGGCACCTGGCACCATCACCGAGCTACAGCTGCTGTTCACGCGGGATATGACCAGCGTCTGGCGGACGACGAACCGCTACGCGGGCATCGCTGCCGGCATCTACTTCCTGGGGGTCTTCGTCTATCTGCTGGTGACGGCCGTCATCCCGATCACGATGAGCGACGCCTGGCGTGGCATCGGGGATGTGATCGCGGTGAGCAGCTACCTGCTGTGCGTGGTGCCGCTGGGCGGGATCGCCCTGCTCGAGCTCGGCATCATCGGGAAGGGGCGCGACGCCAGCAACCAGCTGAAGCTGCACGCGGTGTTCGTGGCCGGCTTCCTGGTCGTAGCCCTCGTGGCGATGATCTTCGGGATGCTCAGCCCCAGCGTGATGTAGGGGGCCGGCGAGGATGCGAAAAGGCGAGGACGCGAGGTCCTCGCCTTTTCGCCGTAACCCTGAAACGGTAAAGACCGAGTTTCAGCTGTATGTCTCTTTCATGGCCGTCTCGAGCGAGACGTCGACGAAGACCTCGACGAAGCACCCAACGCGGGCGCGCACCTCGTCGCAGACCTCGCGGAAGGGCGAGGTCGCCGCCGCGATCGCCACGATGTCGTTGCGGCTCAGGACCTCGCAGACCCAGCCGATGCGGCGGATGTTGGTGTCGCGGTCCTCGCGCGAGAAGCCCATTCGAAAGGTGGGTGCGCACGACATCGCCATCGAGCATCTCGACCCGGCGCCCGCGCGGGTGGCGGCCGGCTACCGGCAGCACGCTTCAGCTGCTGTTGCTGACGCCAGGTCCGCCAGTCGTAAACACCGGCCAGGATCCGCGAATAACGCCAATCTACGCAAAAAAATCAGCGAAGATGAGCGTTATCCGCGGATCGCAGTCTCACGGCAGCGCGATGGGCTCCAGGCCCTTCTCCGTCAGCACCTTGTTGAGCGGGGTAAGGTCGTAGATCCCGCTCAGGTCGGGCTTCGTCTCGCCCAGGAAGCCCAGCGCGAAGGCGTGGTCGGCCGAGA
>JAAXUL010000477.1 GCA_013336035.1 Chloroflexales bacterium | reverse complement strand
GCGCGAGGTGATCCTGCTGGCGGCGGGGCACCTGGTCGCCGGCGGCCTCACCCCGCAGGCCCGCGCGATCGGCTGGGCGCTGCTGGAGGCCGACCCCGAGGGGGGCGACGGCTTCTACCGCAGCGCAGTCCTGGCCGGCGAGGTGGTCGAGGAGCTGGGCGGGGTGCTGGGCCGCGAGGGCCAGGCGCTGAAGGAGCAGGTGGTCAAGGCCCTGGTCGATCTGGTGCAGGGCGGCCGGCTGAGTGCCAAGGAGCGGGTTGAGGCCGCCTTCCTGCTGGGCCGCCTGGGCGACCCGCGCCTGCCCACGCCCGAGCAGCCGGCCTACTGGTGCGAAGTGGCCCCTGGCGCTTTCTGGTACGGCGATGACCGGAAGGGTGCGCTCTCGCAGCAGCGCCTCGACTACGGCTTCAAGATCGCCCGCTACCCGGTGACTAACGCGGAGTACACTCGCTTCATCGAGGCAAGCGGCTATGAGCACGAGGCGTGGTGGACGCCGAATGGGTGGGAGAGGCGCAAGCGTGATATATGGTCCGAGCCACGCTATGCTCGCTCCTGCACCTACAGCGGACCGACCCAACCCATTGTCGGTGTTTCCTGGTACGAAGCGGCGGCCTACTGCCGCTGGCTGACCGAGCAGGGCCACGACACCGGCTGGCTACCAGCAGAGGCTGAGCTACGCCTACCAACCTCGCTGGAGTGGGAGCACGCCGCCCGTGGAGGCGACGACCAGCGGCGCTACCCCTGGGGGGCCGCGGCTCCGACGCCAGAGCACGCGAACTACGAGGAGGCTGGCATTGGCCGCCCCGCGCCCGTCGGGTGCTTTCCGTCCGGCGCTGCGGGCTGTGGCGCGCAGGACTTGCTTGGGAATACGTTCGAGTGGTTAGCGACCCCATCGCAACGATCGACCCAGACCGCCGCGGAAAAAGAATTTACATTTTCGGAAAAGACATTGGTTCAATGGACCTATTATGGCACTGATAAAGCGCAATTGTGCTGCGGCTCCCGCTTCAAGAATGATCCGGGCTTCAGGGTCGGCGACTGGGGTTTTCGGGTTCTCTGGTCAAGAGAGCTCATCGAATGAGCTCCAACGTATCCCGCAGGTTCTTGGTAGGGTAGGCCGCAGGCGAGGTACTCAGTACGAGCCCTTTTCCCACGGCCCCCCTCCGAACCGGACGTGCCCGGTTTCAGGCATCCGGCTCTCCAGTGTTGGGCGTTCGGGCTTGGTTTCCGTCCGCCTGGCCTGCATGGATCGCATGGTGGCAGGTCTCGCAGACCACAAGCGTCTTTCGTCGTCGCGCCGCCATCTTCTCTACCCAAGCTGGTCGTGGCCCTCGGCCCTTGCCTTTGAGGTCTTTCAGGTGCCGGATGTGATGGACGACGATGTTGTCGGTTGCGCCGCAGAGCTCACACCGCTGCGCCAGCAACCGCGTGCTGAGTTCCGTCCTGGCATTCCACACTGGCTTGGGTCGGTCATCGTGCACGGCTTCCACGCATCGCGCGAGCGAGATCCCGCCCCACTGAGCGACCAGTGGTGGTTTCTCGTCGCGAGGGATGCTCACCTGGAGCCCCTTGCGTGGCCCCTGTGGTGTCTCAAGCATCGCGCCATAGCGCCGGTAAACGGCGGGGACGCTAATGCGGTATTTCGCCGCCAGCGTCTTGGTCAGGGATTGCTCCATGACGTGCTTGAACCACGTCCCTTGTGCTGCGAGGTTGTAGGCCAGCCGGTAGTACTCCACAAACCCCCGGAACTCCTGCTGGTATTGGGCGATGATGCTGAAGTCGCTGTCGAAGATGTTTTGAGTCCGTTGGATGGGTTTGCCATGGCGCATATAGCGCTGGCAGGCTGCCTGCACGACATCCACAGGAAGTTTCAGGCCGATGGTTCCATTTGTGGCCCGTCGGCCCGTCGCGTCACAAAGCTGGTCGTCCTGAATAACGTGGATCGCGTAGCCGAGGAAGCGCGCCGGAGTTGTCCGGGCATGCGTCAACAGCGTCTTTGGCTCTGACAGTTTGAGCTTGAGTGTCTCGTGGAGGAACTGTCGAAGCTGCTGCTTAATGTACTCGGCTTCTTCACGTGGACCGCAGAACCCGAGGAGGAAATCGTCTGCGTACCTGATATAGCGTAGGCGGCGGTAGGCGGGGTCGTAGGGGTCGATTGAGGGCATGCCTCGGCGCTGTTTGCGGAGCGCTTTGGCTTCCGCCATGCGCCCGGTGCGCGCAAGATAGCCGGCTCGGTGGCTGATGCGTTCGTACGCAGGGTTGGGACGACGACGGGTTCCACGCGTGTACTGGGGGATGAGCTGCGTCTCGACGAACTGGTCGAACCGCGACAGGTAGATGTTGCTGAGAATCGGACCCACGATGCTGCCTTGTGGCGCGCCACTCAGCGTACGGTGGTAGGTCCAGGCTTCGAGGTAGCCTGCCCTGAGCAGTTCCCGAAGGAGGCGGAGGAAGCGGTTGTCGTGAATGTGCTCCGCCAGCATTGCGTCCAGGACCGAATGGTCCAGGCTATCGAAACAGGCTTGGATATCGCCTTCGATGAACCACGCTGTTCCTGTCCAGCTATGGTAAATCTCGCGCAGCGCCGTGTGACACCCACGCCCCGGCCGAAACCCGTGCGAGGCCGAACTGAATTGCGGCTCGAAGTAGGCTTCGAGGATGAGGCGGATGACCTCTTGCAGCAGCTTATCCGACCAGGAAGGGAGGCCGAGAGGCCGCAACTTGGTTGAGCGCTTCTTGGGGATGTAGGTGCGGCGTACGGGCGTCCAGCGATAGCGTTCGGCGCGGAGTTGAGTGATGATCGTATCGATTTTCCGCAGCGACATGCCATCGGCAGTTTCGGGCGTGGACCCAGGGGTCATGGCCCCGGCGTTACGATAGATCCGGCCATAGGCGAGCAGGAACAGCTCGCGGCTGAAGAGCAGCCGGTAAACCCGCTCCAGGGGGAGCCGGCGCCGGCCGCGGTCCCGAATGACATGCAAGATGGTTTCGGCAGTTCGCATCACGCGTACCTCACAGCTTGGCATGTCGCCAACACCTGCCGCCCTTGGCCATGTGGACGGCTTTCCCGTCCTCGGACTACTACGGCGGCTCCGTCGCCATAGGGCTCGCGCCCCGTAGGCGATCCCGCATTCCCACACCCATCGACGTATCGAGCCTGACGTAGGCGGGCTGTTCGTGCCCTTGAATGACCTCGCTGGTCATCGGTCGCAGTCCCGAAGTTTGGGGCGGCTTACTCCGCTCCGCCTGATAACTGCGACGCCGCATCAAGACGTGGTAGCGGCGGACGTTCCATTGCATCCCTGGACACTGGCCTTCGAGCAGTCTAGCTCTCGCCATATCAGGCGGGTCTTGTAGGCCTACCACCTACACGTCTTCGGCGGCGTCCCACGTTCAGCGGCATGCTCTTTTCCCCCACAAGCTTTCGCCGTGAGGTCAGCCGTTGACCCAAAGGCGTTCTTCGGAGCCTTTCCCGTCTGTGACGGGGATCGATGGATGAGTGATGCGGCGCACGACCAAGTGGAAGCGGTCGGCCACCTGAATAGCCAGGGGCGCGCCCTTGGTGGCTCCCTCAGCATAGGCGCCGGCCCGATCACGGGCGATGATTTCGACCCCGGGATGCTCCTTGAGCCACCCCGCCAGGGTCGCCGCGTTGGCATCGGGCAAGAGCTCGATCGGCGGTTGGTGTCGAGATCAACCAGCATGGTCTTGAAGTTCTGGCCGTTGCCAAAGGCCCACTCATCGACTCCGAGATGGGCCGGGGTCATCGCTTCGGCCAGCGGCGTGGTGCGCACGAGACGAAGCACCGTGGCTGGACTGACGAGCACCCCTGGCGACAGGCAATCCGCGCCGCGCCGTTGGCTCCGACCTGCAACCCAAGCTGGCGCTGTTCGTTGGCCAGACGGAGCGAACGGCGGGCGGCAGGGGTGAGCACTTCTGGCAGGGGCTCGGAGAAGGTCCGGCGCGCACAGGCAGCTGCGGTACACACAAAGCGGCGGACGTGGAGGTGCAGGAGCACCGGAACCCCCGCCCAGGGTAGGTCGGCCACCCGGCGTTGGTAGTAGCCGTGGATTTTCGCAGAACGGGAAGCGCAGTCTGGACACGCAGCAGACGGCTGGGTGGCCGTCAGGTCAAGCAGAATCCGGCCGGTGTCCGTAGTGAGGTGATTGAGACGAAGGCAGGAGGGGCCGGGCAAGAGGAGGGCCGCAAGGGACAAGAACAGGGTCCAATCTAGGTAGGGCCACTCCATAAGCCCTACACGAACAGTATACCGCTGGTGCCTGGCCCTCGCTCCACAGGAAGTGACGAAGAGCCAGTAATGCGCGCTCTGATGCCCCAGCCGGTTTAGGGCATCAGAGGCTGGCAACCGTATCAAATGTTGCGCGGAGCCGCACCTCGTCAGCCATACACCCCTCCCAGGCGGTGCACGCTCCTCCGGCGCGCCACACCTGGCCTCTCCCCGATGAGACGCTTGAAGGCCCGGCTGAACGCCGCCTCAGACTGGTAGCCCAGGCGCAACGCCACCTCGCTCTGCGTTGCCCGCTCGTCCTCGAGCCACTGTAGGGCCAGGTACATCCGCCAGCGGGTCACGTACTGCATCACCGGCTCGCCGACAAGCTCGGTGAAGCGTGCCGCAAACGCCGAGCGCGACATGAGCGCCTCCTGCGCAAGCGAGGCCACGCTCCACCCGTGGGCCGGGTCGCGGTGAATGGCCGCTAACGCGGGCCCGAGCTGACGGTCCTGGAGTGCGCCGAGCCACCCGCGCTGGGCGCCAGGGTCGGCGGTGATCCACGAGCGGATCGCCTGGACCACCAGGATATCCGCCAGGCGGGTGATGATCGTCTCACCGCCCGGCCGCAGCTCGCCGGCCTCGGCCGCCAGGAAGCGGAGTGTGCTCTGCAGCCACTCCTGCGGCGGGCCGCTCGCGGGGTTGGTGCAGATGACCCTCGGCAAGAGCGCGACCAGCTGCCGCGCGGCGGGATGCTCAAAGCGGACCGCCCCGCACACCATCGCCGTCGCCATGCCTCCGCCGCCGTGCCGCAGGATTTCGTAGCGCTCGCTGACCTGGAGGCGGGGAAGTTCGAACAGTGGCGCCGCCAGCTCCCCCGGCTCGCTCGCCAGCCGGTGCCCTTGCCCGTGGGGGACAAGGGTGAAGGTGTCGGGCTGGAGGAGCATCGGCTCGGCGCCCTCGACCTCCAGCCAGCACTGGCCCTCGGTCACCACGTGGAACATCAGGGTGTCAGGGAGCGCCGGCAGGCCCAGTCCCCAGGGGGCGCCAAGCTCGGAGCGGGTGTAAAAGAGCCCGCTCATCCGCAGGAAGTACAGCGCCGCTCCGAGCGGGTCCACCGTTGGCCAGTGCATGGTCATGCCTGGAGCATAGGCGCGCTCGTGCCCGCTGTCAATGGCTCCTGGACGATCGGGCAACGAAGCGCGACGGGCGGCCATTTCGCGTCCAGGATGTAACCGCTACACTCGCGTCGTGCAGGTCGGAGGTGCTCACCGGCTCCGGAGCTAGAGATGAGAAATGCGCAGAGCAAGGAGTGTGAGATGGAAGCATATCGCGTAGCGGGGCACGACGCCCCGCTCACCCTGGTGTTGGGCGGAACTGGCAAGACCGGCCGCCGAGTGGTGGAGCGACTTCAGGCCCGTAGTGTCGCGACCAGGGTCGGTTCACGGGCGGGCGTCCCGCGGTTCGACTGGGACGACCGGGAGACCTGGGCGCCTGCGCTGAGGGGCGTCGGCGCAGTGTACGTGGCCTACGCCCCGGATCTTGCCGTCCCGGCCGCCGAGCCTGCGATCACGGGCCTGGTGGAGGCGGCGGCGGCCGAGGGCGTGGAGCGGCTGGTGCTGCTGTCAGGCCGCGGCGAGGCGGAGGCCGAGCGCTGCGAGCGGATCGTCCAGGGGTCGGGAATGGCGTGGACGATCCTGCGGGCGAGCTGGTTCGCCCAGAACTTCACCGAAGGCTTCTTCTACGATCTGGTCCTGTCCGGCGAGGTCGCGCTGCCGGCGGGGCCGGTGGCCGAGCCGTTCGTCGACGCGGAGGACATCGCCGCCGTCGCCGTCGCCGCGTTGACCGAGGAGGGGCATGGTGGACAGCTCTACGAGCTCACCGGCCCGCGGTTGCTGAGCTTCGCCGAGGCGGTGGCGACGATCGCCGGAGCGACTGGGCGGCCGGTGCGCTATGTACCCATCTCGGTTGAGGCCTTCGTCGCCGAGCTCGCCGCACAGCAGGTGCCCGACGATGCCATCGCACTGCTGCGCTACCTGTTCACGACGGTGCTCGATGGGCGGAACGAGGCCCTCGCCGATGGAGTGCGCCAGGCCCTGGGCCGCGAGCCGCACGACTTTGCGGCGTTTGCGCGCGGTGCGGCCGCGCGGGGGGCGTGGTCGTTATAGGCC
>JAAXUL010001316.1 GCA_013336035.1 Chloroflexales bacterium | reverse complement strand
TGGCGGCCGTGGCGGGGATTCTCGCGCGCAGCGGGAGGGAATACATCTATGCGCGGCCGCATGTTTCGGGACGCTCCGGCAGGACCTATCCACGGCGGGAAGTCCTGGAACTGGTTTCCAAAATCCCATCTTGCTCATCCTGCTCCATATGCGACCTGACAACGCTGGGCAGCGATGCGCTTTTCACTCTGATCATATTTACCGGCGGGGGTGAGGGCCTGGAGCCACAAAGGAGCCAAGCATGGACACATCAAACCGCGCCATCGCCATCGTCGGCGTCGGCGCCGTGCTGCCGGACGCGCCCAATGCGCGCGCCTTCTGGCAGAATATTATCAACAAGCGCTACAGCATCACCGAGACGCCCCCCGATAGGTGGAGCATCGCGGACTACTACGACCCCGACCACAACGCCCCCGATAAGACCTACTCGAAGATCGGCGGCTGGGTGAAGGGGTTTCAGTTCGACTGGCAGCGCTTCCGCATCCCGCCGAAGGTGGCGGCCGCGATGGACCAGGGCCAGCAGTGGGCGGTGACGATCGCCGCCGAGGCTCTGGCCGACGCCGGCTACCCCGAGCGCCCGCTCAACACCGAGAACACTGGCGTCATCCTCGGCACCGCGATGGGCGGCGAGCTGCACTACATCACCAACCAGCGCATCGTCTTCCCCGAGTATGTCCGCTACCTGCGCGGCACGCCCGCCTTCCAGTCCCTGCCCCCCGATGTCCAGGCGACAATGCTCGCCCAGTTCCACGCCGAGCTTGACCGCAAGCTCCCCGGCGTGAGCGAGGACACGATGCCGGGCGAGCTGCCCAACATCGTGGCCGGGCGCGTGGCCAACGTGCTCAACCTGCGCGGCCCCAACTTCATCACCGACGCCGCCTGCGCCTCGACCTTCGCCGCCGTCGCCGCGGCGGTCGAGATGCTCTCCGAGGGCCACGTCGACGCCGTGATCTCTGGCGGCGTAGACCGCAACATGGGCATCTCGACCTTCGTGAAGTTCTGCAAGATCGGCGCGCTCTCGGCCACCGGCACGCGCCCCTTCGGCGATGGCGCCGACGGCTTCGTGATGGGCGAGGGCTCGGCGGCCTTCCTGCTCAAGCGCCTGGCCGACGCCGAGCGCGACGGCGATAAGATCTACGCGGTCATCCGCGGCGTGGGCGCCTCGTCCGACGGCAAGGGCAAGGGCATCACCGCCCCCAACCCCGTCGGCCAGGTCTACGCCGTCGAGCGGGCCTGGAAGAACGCCGGCATCGACCCCGCCACCTGCACCCTGGTCGAGGCCCACGGCACCAGCACCCGCGTCGGCGACGCGACCGAGGCCGAGAGTCTGGCCAAGGTCTTCGGCGGCGCCGAGCGCGGCCGGATCGGCCTGGGCTCGGCCAAGAGCAATATCGGCCACCTCAAGGCCGGCGCCGGCGCGGCCGGCCTGCTCAAGGCCGTCTTCGCCATCCACGAGAAAATCCTGCCCCCGACGCTCAACAGCGAGCGCCCCAACCCCAATATCGACTTCACGAAAACGCCGTTCTCCCTGCTCAACGAGGCCCGCGAGTGGGAGAAGCCCGCGGCCTACCCGCGCCGCGCCGCGGTCAGCGCCTACGGCTTCGGCGGCACCAACTTCCACCTGGTGCTCGAGGAGTATGTGCCCGGGATGATCAAGACCGAGCCGACCCGCTACGCGGGCGCCGATGTGCCCGCCGCGAGCGGCGGCGAGAGCGGCCTGCACTACGCGGCGCCGGAGAAGGTGGCCGGGAAGCCGCCCGTGCGCGGGATTGTGGCCATAGGCGCCGACACCCCCGCCGCGCTGGCCGCCAGGGCCGCCGAGGTTCTCCAGAAGGTGAAGGGCGGCTGGACCCCGCCTGTCGCCGCGCCCGACCTCGCCGAGCTGCGCAAGGCTGAGCGCCTGGTGATCGACTTCGCCGACGGCGCCGACCTGGCCGACAAGCTGGCCAAGGCCGCCAAGGCGGCCAGCCTCAACGTGGCCGCCGCCTGGAAGCCCCTGGCCGCCCAGGGTGTATACCGGGGCAGCGGCAAGGCCCCCGGCAAGGTCGCCTTCCTCTTCCCTGGCCAGGGCAGCCAGTACCTCAACATGGGCATCGAGCTGGCCAAGCTCTCGCCCTCCGTCGCCAACGTCTTCAAAGAGGCCGACGCGGTGATGACGCCCATCCTCGGGCGGCCGCTCACCGACTTCCTCTTTGTGAACAGCAGCGACCCCGAGGTGCTGAAGAAGGCCGAGCGGGCCCTGATGCAGACGGCGATCACCCAGCCGGCGATGCTCACCCTCGATGTGGCGATCCTGACCCTGCTGGCCGAGTACGGGGTCAGCCCCGATATGGTGATGGGCCACTCGCTGGGCGAGTATGGCGCCCTGGTGGCCGCCGGGGTCATGCCCTTCGCCGAGGCCCTCGAGGC
>JAAXUL010000044.1 GCA_013336035.1 Chloroflexales bacterium | reverse complement strand
GGCCCAGCTGGTGGCGCAGGGCCACACCAACCGCGCGATCGCCGCGCGCCTGGTGGTGAGCGAGCGCACCGTCGAGAGCCACGTCAGCAACATTCTGGCGAAATGTGGCTTCACGTCGCGCGCCCAGATTGCGGCCTGGGCGACTGCCGTGGGCCTGGCGAATCCGCCAGCGCCGCAAGGTCCGCCTGATTCTGTGCTGGAGCACCGGTAGCTGATTTGTTGGTGCATTGACACCAGGTGCCCTCCTCCGTGGCCATGCGCGCATCCGTACCGACTGCCGCCGTGGTTTCCGTGCTCGGCCCCGGCACGCTTCCGTGCTTCCCCTGATGGCGCGCCGCGGCGCGGCTGCTAGAGTCCTGGCAGCCGCCGTGATGGGCGGTGTAAGCGAGCCAGAGGAGGAAGGGTGTGAGTGAACAAACAATGGTCACCCTGGATGCGGCGGTGATCCAGGAGTTTGCGGCCAGGCTCCGCGGCGAGCTACTGCAGCCCGGCGATGGCGGCTACGACGCCGGCCGCGCGGTCTACAATGCCATGATCGATCGGCGCCCAGCCCTCATTGCACGCTGCGCCGATGTTGCCGACGTCATCGCCGCGGTCAACCTTGCCCGCGAGCACGGGCTTACCCTGGCCGTCCGTGGTGGCGGACACAGTGGCCCGGGGTGGGGGACCTGCGATGATGGGCTGGTCATCGACCTTGGGCGCATGAAGGGGATCAGAGTGGACCCGGACGCGCGCACCGTGCGGGTTGAAGGGGGCTGCACCTGGGGCGAGGTGGACCATGCCACCCACGCCTTCGGCCTGGCCACCCCGAGCGGCTTCATCTCGACCACCGGCGTCGGCGGCCTGACCCTCGGCGGCGGCATCGGCTACCTCGCGCGGGCCTGCGGCCTGACGATCGACAACCTGCTCGAGGCCGATGTCGTGCTTGCCGATGGGCGCCTGGTCAGGGCCAATGCGGATACGCACCCCGACCTGTTCTGGGCCCTGCGCGGCGGCGGCGGCAACTTCGGCGTCGTCACCTCATTCCTCTTCCGGCTGCACCCGATCAGCACCGTCTACGGCGGGCCGATGCTGTGGCCGATCGAGCAGACCGCCGAGGTGCTGAAGTTCTGGCATGACTTCATACTCGCTGCACCCGAAGACATCAACGGCTGGTTCGGCTATGCGACCGTGCCGCCCGCGCCACCGTTCCCCGAGCCGTACCACCACCGGGAAATGTGCGTGATCACCTGGTGCTACACCGGACCCCTGGAGCGGGCGGCGCAGCGCTTCGCGCCGATCCGCGCGGCGCACCCGCCCACGATCGATTTCGCCGGTCCAATCCCATGGCCGGCCCTCCAGAGCATGTTCGACGCCCTGCTCCCGGCGGGCCTACAGTGGTACTGGAAAGCTGACTTCTTCCACACCTTGAGCGACGAGGCCATCGCCCTGCACGCCAAGTACGCGCTGCAGCTCCCGAGCGCGCTCTCGACGATGCATCTCTACCCGATCACTGGCGCGGCCCAGCGGGTTGGCCGGGGCGACACGGCCTTCAGCTTCCGTGATGCCAGCTTTGCGGGGGTGATCGGGGGGATCGATCCCGACCCGGCCAACAACGAGCGCCTGATCGCGTGGGCCAGGGAGTACTGGCAGGCGCTGCACCCCCACTCGGCGGGCGGGGCCTATGTGAACATGATTATGGACGAAGGCCAGGAGATGGTGCAGGCGGCCTACCGCGATAACTACGCGCGGCTGGCGCGGGTCAAGGCCAGCTACGACCCGACCAACCTCTTCCACATGAATACGACCCGACCAACATGAATCAGAACATCAAGCCCGCGGCGTAGCAGGGCTCAGCACATTTCAGGCACGGTAGTCGTTGGTCGCGGCTGGGGGCAGGAGCGCCCCGAGCTGGATACCCGGGCGCTCCTGTTCCACATTGCGGTGCACGCGGCGGTGATCCGGCCCTGCGTCCGTCGCCACCCGGACGGGATTCGTCGCGCGCAATCCGTCCAGCTTCCGATACCGCGAACGAGTGCCCTGCACTATGCTACGCCGACAGCCCAGCCACACCGCTGGTGGCAGAGCAACTGCGTTGCACGGGCGCACCGTTGGCCGCAGGTCGAGCCCAACTCGCCTGTCAGTTCGCCTGTGCGCCGACGGCGTGTTATGGCAGACGGACAGCTCCTACCCGGCCCTCGGCGCCCGCCCCGTGGCGCTCATTCTCTCGCCCGTGGAACCCTCACCCGCAGCTGCCCCCGGCGACGGGGCGCCTCAGCCCACGGCGCTGCCCCAGCCGGCGAACCCGCTGATCGGCCGCGCCGACGAGCTCGCCGCCCTCCGCGCCCTGCTGTAGGGCAACGCCGTCCGGCTGCTCACCCTGACCGGCCCGGGCGGCAGCGGCAAGACCCGCCTGGCCCTGGAGCTCCTCGCCCAGGTGGCCGCGCACGGCCCCGCCGAAGTGTTCTTCGTCCCTCTCACACCCCTGCAAGACCCGGCCCTGCTCCTCGAGGCCATCGCGCGGTCTTGCGGCGTGCCGAGTGGGAGCGCGACCAGCACGGCCGCGGCGCTGACCGTTGCCTTTTCCGGCAGACGTGTGCTTCTCGCCCTCGACAGTTTCGAGCACCTGCTGCCGGCCGCCCCCAGGCAGGCGGAGCTGCTCCAGGCCCTGCCCACCCTGCAGCTCCTCGTCACCAGCCGCAGCGTGCTCCACCTGTCGGGCGAGCACGTCTTTCTGGTGCCGCCGCTGCCCGTGCCGGCGCTCGCCGACCTGCCGCCGCCGGAGGAGCTCGCCGTGCAGCCGGCCGTCGCCCTGCTGGTCGCCCGCACCCAGGCGCTCAATTCCGCCACCCCGGCGGTCTGGATGCGACTGACCTGGCTGGCGCCCAGCGTGGCGTCAATGATCTGGAGCGCCCCGACCAGGTAGCTCAGGAATTGCCCGGGGTCGTTATCGCTGCTATCGAGCGACAGCCAGGCCGCGGGCGTGGTCTGCCGCTGGAGCCAGGCGCTCACTAGGGTAGACTTACCGAACCCGGCCGGGGCGGTCACCAGCACCAGCGGGCAGCCGGCGGCAAGGCTGTCGTCCAGGCGCCCGTCCAGACGTGGGCGCGCGGTCAGGCGTCCAATGGTCAATGGCCGGTGGAACTTGGTTGCAAGCAGCAAATGCAGCTCCAATGTTCTTTAAGCACCGCTCGTCTGTCCCGCACTGCTCATGAGGCTATGGACCTGGCCATAGATCGGCAATCTCCCAGCGGGTCCTCACGCGCGCTAAGGATATATGGGCATACCAATGCATCTGTAGTCACATGTACCAGGGATGGTAGCGCCCATAGGCGCGGGTGTCAATACGCTTTATCACATTGGCCAGGGCGGATGCAACATCCCAATCTGCAGCTGCCCCTCACCCCCCGCTTGCCCACGCCGTCAGAAAAATTGCCGCCGCCGCTGGCATCAGAACGCCGATGAGCCCCGTAGCGGGCAGCCTAACCACGGAACTAATAATCGATTGAACAACGCTCAGGCTGCAGGTTGGCCACCAGCGCCAGCCGTAGGCGGCGAAGCCGGCCAGCGGCAGCCCCAGCGCGATGAACGCGGCGGTCGCCGAGCGCACGTCGTGGGTGGACAGCAGGATGGCGACGAAGCTCAGCGCGGGGAGGAGGCCAGCGACCCGACCCCGCCGCTGCCGCAGCAGCGCCAAGAGCGTGCCCAGCCCTGCCACGGCCCACCCCGCCGCGGCAATCAGCGTCAGCGCCAGCGGCTGCTCGGGCCGCCCCTCGGCGCGTGCCTTGAGGCCGCGCATCATCCCCCGCTCCATCACAAAGTGGACCGGGTCGGAGAACCCGATGGCGAACGCCCGGCCCAGCGGTGTGAGCGCCGCGCCCCGCGACCGAAAGATGACCCGCGTCGTCGCAGGGTCGATCGGCTGCAGCACGATCGGCCCCCACAGGTACAGCGCGCGCTCGGGCTCGACGATCGGCGGCCGCCAACCGACTGCCGGCATCCCCAGGTAGCCATCGCCGGTGCCTTTCACCAGCTCGCCGGGTGCGAGCTGCTGCCACTCGGGATGGATGCGATCCGCGTTATGGTAGTTCACGCCGAGCAGGTTTTCCAGCCAGTCGTAGCTGTAAAAGGCCGCCCGGTCCTGCCCGACCTGCACCAACCACTGCCAGACCACCCGGGCAGGCGCGTGGATCGTGATGGCCCGCGTCGAGGTCGTCACCGGGGCAACCTCATCACCCGGCAGGGCCATCGTCAGCTCGGCGTCGGTCGCGCCCCAGCGCTGCATCCACGGCCACAGGAAGCCCAGGTAGACGGCCCAGACGACCGCCAGCAGCACGAGCGCGGAGCGCGGACGGAGCAGGCCCAGCCGGACGTCGGGGTGGGCATGAGCTTGCCTGTTGTCCCTCCACTTCTTCGTCAGCAATTGGAGCAGGGCCGCTATGCTTTCGCAACCACCTGCTTGTGTGCCTGGACCATTTGTTCCTTGATCATCTTGTCGAACTTCTTCCGAATGGGCGGCAGATTGATCAGCGGCACCACAAAGGTATTCAGCAGTGTGGCGCCGAGCTCGGCCTGCGGGAAGGTCTTGTACAGGCCCATCCGGGCGTAGGCGCGATGGTCGGCGGGGAAGATCATGCGCAGGCGACCATAGATGTCATCGCGGAAGATCTTCATCCCCCCCACGCCGAGGAAGGTCTGGGGGCGGAGGTAGCCGGCCTGCGCGTAGTTCAGGGCGCGGGCCATCAGCTGGTCGAGCAGGCGGTCGAGATCCGCGGAATCACCACACTCGTCGCTGACGACGCCGGCCAGGTTGGCGCCTTGAAACTCAAAGAAGCCACGGAAGATCTCCATCAGGTTGGGCACCTGCCCAAGCGGGCCAGAGATGACCAGGGCCACCTGCTTGCCCACCAGGACTGGCGTATGGGTGTTGAAGAAGATTCGGTCGAAGAACATCTTCCAGCGCGCCGACAGATAGCGGTCGACCATCCGCCCGGCATAGACGAGCACATCGGCGGTCATCACCGTGGAGGTGTAAAACTCACTGTAGCCGTCTTTGCCGGTGTAGGCGCACCGGTAGCTGGAGCCACACTCCAGGCAGCCCAGGCAGCTGGATTTCATGTCGAGGTTATGGATGTTGACCACGCTCACCTCGCCCGCAAACGCGCTGCGGCAGCGGGCGACCATGTTCGCCAGGTTGCTGTCGGCCGAGCTTTCATCATGGAGTATGACCACCTTCTTCCCGGCGGTGGAGACGGGCGTGGGCGGAAGCTCAGGCTGATACGAAAACTCGCGATAGATCAGGGGCGGGTATTGGCGCTGCGTTGGGGCCTGGTTCTCGATGGCCTCCAGGAACTGCCGGCCGAACTGGGCGAGCTGCTCCCGGCCTTCTTCTTTCAGCAGGTCTTGCATGTCGGGAGAAAATGAGTCGACAAAGCGCATCTCCAGGTCATCGCAGATGGCGTGGATGTAGTTGTGGGCGGTATGATCAAAGAAGTGAATGGAGGTCGAGAGCGCAGCGGCGTACTTGCCGGCAAAGGCCGCTTGCGCGCCACGCTCAAAGATGAGCTCGATAAAGCGTTTGTAGTGCGCGTGGACGATAAGGATATACAGGGGAAAGCCCCAGAGCACGGCATCTGATTCACGAATCTGGTCGATGACCTTGTGGAAGGCGGCGGGGTCATTCTCGAGCCGCTTGAGCCGTTGCGCAACGTGGATCATGTTGAACTCATGCTGGGGGTAGAGCTTGGCCAGGTAGGCCACATACTGCATCGTAACGCTCAGCTCCCCCTTGGGGCTGCCGTTGAGGACAGTGATTTTCATAAGGGTTCCTCCTTTTCATCCGTTCGTACGACAACGCGAGGCGGCCTGGGCGGGAGGGGCCGACGGCGTGGCCGCAGCAGGTGCTCCTGGCGGTGTCACGTGGGCCCCCGCGCAACTGGTCAGCAGCAGGCACCAGAGGGTGATGAGCGCGAGCGCCCCTGCATAAGCTCGGGTCAGGGTCACCGTTCGCTTCATGAGTGGCCCCCTGGCTCACGCTGCCGCTCGACGCTGATGATGATCAGCCCCAGGTCGCGGATCTTGCGCAGCACGCCGTGGAGGGCGGCCTGGTCGGCCAGCGGGCCGGCGAGGGTGGTCGTGCCGTCGGCCGCGACGGTCATGCGCAGACCGTCGAACCAGGCCGCCCAGTGCGCGTCCAGCGCCCCCGCAACCCGCAGCACATAGGTCGCCGGCCTGTCGCCGCTCATCTCAGTCTGCTTCCTGGCGGATAATCGTGCCGCCCTTAATCGCCAGACGCACGTCTTGCAGGTGGTGCAGGTCATCGAGCGGGTTGCCGTTGACTACCAGGAGATCGGCGATCTTGCCCGGCTCCAGGGTGCCCAGATCATCGGCCATGTTGCGGGCGCGGGCGGCGTTCCGCGTCGAGGCGACCAGGATCTGCATCGGACTCATGCCGGCCTCCTGCATCAGCTCCAGCTCGCGCATCGGCAGGCCCTCCTGGAAGGTGCCGAGGGTGCCGCCGTAGTCGGTGCCGAGGGCGATCTCGCCACCTGCGGCAAGGATGCGGCGCAGGTTCTCGATCGCGACGCTGGTGGCAACGTACTCGGCGTCGATGCCCGGCGCCCGCCTGAGCATCGTCTTGCCGAAGACGGTGTACATCTCGAGGGTCGGGGTCCAGCGCACACCCGCCTCCGCCGACCGCTGGATGACGTCCTCAGGGATTGGCTCGTTGGCGGGGATGTGGGCGATCTCGTCCACCCCGGCGTCCAGGGCCATCGCCACCAGCTCAGCCTGGTGGATATGGACCGTGGCGGGCACCCCGCGCTCGTGGGCCGCTTTGACGAGCTCCTGAGCCTCGGCCAACGGCAGCAGCGGCCAGCGCTCGACGGGGAAGAGGGCACGCCGGAGTCTCGACCGGGTCGGGGCTGGCGTATCCGTGCGAGCCATGCCTTACCTCCTTACTGTTGCACTGCTCGCCGCACCTGGGTCACTTGCCCCGCTCAAGCCGGCGGCGGATCTCGCGCTCTTCCCAGCCGGCGCCGAGCAGGCCTCCGCCGACGAAGACGGTGACCGCGTGTGCGCCGAGGCCGATGCCCCACCCAAGCAGAGGCCAGATCGACCAGGCGCTCCCATTGGCCAGGCTGAGGAGCACGAGGAAGGCGTTGACCAGGATGTAGACCACCACGTGGAGGTAGAACTGACGCAGTCGGATGACCTGGGCGCGGGCGCGCTCGTAGCGCTGCTGCTCGTCCATTGGGGGTGCTCCTTTCTGGTGTAACCGCTGGAATACCCTGAGCATAGCAGCGCGCCGCGTGCCTGGCACCTCACCAAGGTCAGGTGTCAGGTCAGGTCTTTGGCGGGGGAGGTTAGGCGAGCAGGCCGAGGGCGCGGGCCCGGGCGAGGGCCTCGGTGCGCCCGCGCACGTCCAGCTTGGCGTAGAGGTGACTGAGGTAGAACTTGACCGTGCCGACGGTGAACACCAGCCGCTCGGCGATAGCCTGGTTGGAGAGGCCTTCGTCGAGCAACCGAAGCAGCTTCAGCTCGCGCGGTGTGAGCGGCTCGGGCAAAGGATGAGTGATGAAGGATGAAGGATGAAGATCCGATCCGACCGCTAGCGATTCGCCAGGCAGGAGGGCGGCCAGGAGCTGCGCGGCATACGGCTTCATCCTTCCGCCTGCATCCTTCATCCTTTGCAGGAGCGAAGCGACTGCCGGCCCCTCGTCGAGGAAGCTGCGCACATAGCCGCGGGCGGCGCCCTCCTCCAGGGCATGGGCGAAGGCGGCGTCGGCCTGATCCTGATCGCCGGCGGCCTGGAGGGCCAGGGCGCGCACCACCTGGAGCGGGATCTGGTGGCCCACCCGCCCGGCCGCCGCCGCCGCCGCCAGCAGCAGGCCCAGCAGGGCCACGGCCTCCGCGGGGCGCCCGAGGGCGATCAGGGCGCGGGCCCGCGCCAGCGCGAGCGGGATCTGCGCGGGCCAGTACAGATGGTCCTGGCGCGCCTCCTCTTGCTCCAGCCAGGCCCGCACGGCGGCCAGATCGCCCTCGGCGAGCCGGAGGCGCGCCCGCAGCGCGTCGATCTGGCGGGGCTCCACCATGCGCCCCATGCGTGGTGCCAGCACCTCCAGGGCGTTGAGCAGCGTGTGGGCGGCTCTGGGGTCGCCAGCGCCATGCCGGAGCCAGGCCAGCGCCAGGTAGGCCGGCTCCACCATCCACCCGTTGGCCATCAGCTCGCCGCAGCGCCGCCCCTGCTCCAGCAGCAGCGCGGCGCCTGCCCGGTCGTCGCGCTCGTAGCGCACCAGCCCCAGCCGGACGCAGAGGTCGCCGGCGATGGGGAAGGGCACGCCGCCCGGGTCACGCTGGGCCTCCAGGCTTCCCTGAAGCAACGCCTCGGCCGCGTCCAGCTGGCCCTGGCGCAGGAGGAGCTCGCCAAGAAACCCCAGGGCGACCAGGCCCGCGTAGGGGTTGCCGCCCGGCTGGCCGCAGGCCGCGGCCAGCTGGAGCTGCTGCTCGGCCAGCATCGGCTGATCGTCCTCGAGGGCGCCGAGGCCGATCACGAGATGGGTAGCGGCGTGGAAGGGCTGGCTGATGGTTGGGAGCTGACGCAGCGCGGCCAGGCCCTGGGCGATCGTGGCGGCAATCTCGCCACGCGTAAAGCTCAGGTAGGCGCTGATGGCCGCCACATTGCCAGCGATCAGGCCCGGGAGATCGGATTCCTGGAACATACCAGCGAGGAGTGCCGCAAACCCCAGGGACTCTGGGGGCAGCCTGGCACGCGCCAGATCCGCATCGCGCAGGCGGTCTTCCGCCACGCTGTGCTGGCCGATGAGGGTGAGCAGCCAGGCGTGGTTGAGGCAGAGCAAGGGCCGGCGGCTGAAGAGCGCCGGCGGGAGGCGGGCCAGCCAGCGGGCTATGAGCGCCACATCGCCCTGGCCAAGGGCGATCCCGACATGGGCCTCGATCAGATCGGCGGCCAGCTCATAGTCACCACCCTCCAGGGCGTGGTGCATCGCCGGGGCCAGCATCGTCTTGCCGTGCGTTGGGATCGCCGAGGTGTGCCAGCGCGCCGCCCGTCGGTGCAGCCCGGCGACCGTGTCGCCCGCCGTGGCGACCAGCCGGGCGCGCAGCAGGTCGGCGAAGAGCGCGTGGTAGCGATACCAGCGTCGCTCCTGGTCAAGCGGGACGAGGAAGAGGTTGGCGCGCTCCAGATCCGCGAGGGCGCGGGATGAGTCTGTCTGGTCGTCAAGCACCGCGTCGCAGAGCTCGGGGCAGAGCCGGTCGAGGAGGGAGGTCTGGAGCAGGAACTGCTGGATGGCGGGGGGCTGGGCCAGCAGCACCTCGTCGGTGAGGTAGTCGAAAATCAGCCGATGGGTGCCGCGCAGCGAGGCGATCAGGCCGTCAATATCGGCCGACTCGCGCAGGGCCAGGCTGGCCAGCTGGAGCCCGGCGGCCCAGCCCTCGGTGCGGCTGACGAGTTCCTCGGCCTGGTGGTCGCTGAGCGCCAGCCCGGTCAGGTGCCCGATCAGGGCCGCGGCCTCGGCGGCCGAGAAGCGCAGGTCGGCGCCGCGCAGCTCGGCGAGCCAGCCGCGGGCGCGCAGGCGGGCCAGGGGCAGGGGCGGGTCCTCGCGGCTGGTGATCAGCAATCGCAGCGCCGGCGGCTGATGGGCCAGCAGCCAGCTCAAGGCTTTGTCGACCGCCGGGGCGTCCAGGGTGTGGTAGTCCTCCAGCATCAGCACCAGGGGCACGTCGCGCGCGCTCAGGAGATTGACGAGTGTCGCCATGGTGGCGAGCAGGTCGAGCGGGCTGCTGCGCAGCAGCGGGTCAAGGGCCGGTGCGAGCACGGGGGCGCCCCGCGCGAGGGCCGCCAGCAGGTAGTGGGCAAAGCGCGTTGGCTCGCTGTCGTCGGGCTCCAGGCTCAGCCAGGCCGTCGCCGCCCCGGAGCCGTCGAGGGCCTGCAGCGCCAGGGAGGTCTTGCCGAAGCCGGCGGGGGCGCAGAGCAGCGTGAGCGGGCCCTCCAGCCCGGCGCGCAGCCGGGCCACCAGCTGCGGGCGCGGGATGGCCGGGCGGTGGGCCCACGGGGGCTGCAGCTTGGTCGCAACCAGAGAGTCAGCCACGGGTGTAGCACCTCACAGCGCGGAAGGTCTCGTGCCGGGTGCAGGCCGGACCTGGGAGCTGCCGTGCCGAAGGGGTCGCTTCACATCGTACAGTGGGTCAAGCTGATTGTAAAAAAGAGGAGCGTTTGCGTGAGTTAATAGTGCGCAACTGCGCGAGAAGAGTCGCTCACGAACGCCAGTGGCGCGCGGGCGGGGCCGCCGACATGAGCGCTCGCATCGAGCCCGAGCTCCGCATAGTAGGGCGCGAGCGTTGCCCGCCAGGCCGCTTCGCGATCAGCCTGCAATGGGGGAGGGAGATGGCAGAAGAAGTCGACGTTGAAGGTTGGTCGGTCTGCGCCTACAGCGCCTGCAGCTCCGTGAGGAGCTGCTGAGGGCTCAGCATGCCCGCGGGCAGCGAGCCGAGGCCGCCGGCGTTGGACATTTCCGCAGCAAGCCGGTGGTCTTGTGCGCCTGCCAGCAGCGCCTGGATGATCGGTAAGGCAATGGCGAGCAACTGGCGTAGCCCGGTCATGAACATGGCTCCTTCCGCCCTGCGGAACGCTTCCGCGCGCGGCAATCTGATGCGACATCATCCTCGAGCACCCGCTTCCCCTCCCCTGTCGTACGCACGGCCCGCTCGCGCTCAATACTCTTCTGCACATCCCAGGGGGGCCAGATCAGGTGATGGCGGGGTCCAGCTCCACTCCCATCGCCGCGCTGCCCAGCGAGGGTTGGGAGCGGCTGAGCGCGGGAGCGGGCAGCAAAGGCCCGCGCTGGTATGATTGGCGGCGCGAGGAGTTGAGCGACCCGGCTGTGGAGGGCTTTACGCGCTGGCTGCTGATCCGACGCAGCATCGCCAAGCCGAGTGAGTTGACGGCGTATGTCACCATTGGGCCTGCCGATACCAGTCTTGCGCAATAGGTGGGCGTGGCGGGCATGCGCTGGACGGTGGAAGAAAGTATTCAGACCGGCAAAGGCGAGGTCGGGCTGGATCACTACGAAGTGCGCTCGTGGACGGGCTGGTATCGCCATATGACGCTGGCGATGTGGGCTGCGGCCTTTTTGAGTGTCGTGCGGGCAGAGCACGGGGCGCCGCAGGCCGCAACCCTGTGCGGCCTGCGCTTCCCTCGCTGCGCACCTCCAGGTTTCCGGGCCATCGGTCTGAAGCTTGATGCGCACTGGTACACTAGGGATGGACGCTGAAGCGACGCTACAACTCCATCGTGATCGGAGCCCTTTCTTCCAAAGCCATCGCAGCACCTTGAGCAACCCCTATGGCAGTCACCCAACGGCCTATGGCCAAACTTGAAGCCGAGGAGCCCACCCAGCGCCTCGCGGTGCTGATTGACGCCGACAACGCCCAGGCCGCGGTTATCGGTGGGCTGCTCGCGGAGATCGCCCGCTTCGGCGAGGCGACGGTCAAGCGCATCTACGGCGACTTCACCGCCTCCTCCAGCGCCCAGTGGAAGAAGGTGCTCAACCAGTATGCGATAGCGCTACGCGCCGATGCTTCGCGTCATCAAGCCGGTGCAGCAGGTCGCCTACACCAGCGGCAAGAACGCGATGGACAGCACCCTGATGGCGCTTCGCGCCGACGCGTAGCGTCATCATCGACGCGATGGACCTGCTCTACACCCGGCGCTTCGATGGGTTCTGCCTGGTCTCCAGCGACAGCGACTTCACCGGGCTCGCGGTGCGCATCCGCGAGGAGGGGCTGATGGTCTATAGCTTTGGCGAGCAGAAGACGCCTGAGGCGTTCCGCAACGCGTGCTACAAGTTCCTGTTCACCGAGGTGCTGCGACCCGTCGCGGCCCCGCAGGGCAAACCCCTACGCATCGCCAAGAGCAAGAAGCAAGGGGCGGGAGCGGGAGCACCTCCGTCTTCCGCGAATGGGACGGGCAGCCCTCCCGCTCCCCAACCTCCTCCCCTGGCAGTGATGAACGAGGGGAGGACCACCGAGGAGGACGCGTTCTTTCGCCTGCTCCCTGGAGCACCGGTACCGCTGCCACACCTGGCAGCATGGGGGAAGCGATGATCACGCCCGAGTATCTTCGTGTCCTGTTCGACTACCACGCGTGGGCGACCACGCGGGTGCTTGAGACGGCGGCTCGCCTCGACCCGGCCGACCTCGACACGGCCCCGCTCGCCGGACTGGGCAGCCTGCGCCACATCCTCGTCCACGCCCTGAGCGCCGAGTGGGTCTGGCGCTCGCGTCTGGGTGGCGTCTCGCCCCGGGCGCACCTCGCCCCGGCCGATCTCCCGACGCTGGCCGCCATCCGTACCCGCTGGGCGGGGGAGGAGGTAGTCCTGCGGTCGCTCATCACCGGGCTCGACGCGGCGGCGCTGGCGGAGAACCTGGTCTACCAGACCCTCGGCGGCCAGGCCCAGGTCACGCCGCGCTGGCAGATCCTGGTCCACCTGGCGAACCACGGCACCCAGCACCGCAGCGAGGCCGCGGCCCTGCTCACGGCCCTCGGCCACTCGCCGGGCGACCTCGACCTGATCGTCTTTTTTCGCGCCCAGGTGGCCCCCACGCCACCGGCGGGAGTGTGACCGGGCGCCTCACAAAGGAGATGCACCCGATGCAGCGCTACCCTATCGGCCGCGCCGCCCTCGAGCTCACCAGCGGCGACATCGTGGAGCAGGATGTGGACGCCATCGTGAATGCGGCGAACGAGGGCCTCGCCGCGGGCGGCGGGGTTTGCGGGGCGATCTTCCGCGCCGCCGGCAGCGCCGACCTCGCCCGCGCCTGCCGCCCGCTCGCGCCCTGTCCCACCGGCGAGGCCCGTCTCACGCCTGGCTTCCGGCTCCGGGCGCGCCACGTCATCCACGCCGTGGGCCCGGTCTACAGCCGGCGCGACCCGGAGGGCTCCGCCCGGCTGCTGGCCAGCGCCTACCGCAGCAGCCTGGCCCTCGCCGCTCAGCACGGCCTGGCTCGCGTGGCCTTCCCCAGCATTAGCACCGGCATCTTCGGCTACCCCGTCGCGGAGGCCGCCCCCGTGGCCCTCGCCGCTGTCCGCGACGCCCTGGCCGGAGAGACCAGCGTCACCCTCGTGCGCTTCGTGCTGTGGGGCGAGCAGGCTCTGGCGGCCTACACGCAGGCCGCTCAAGGCATGGGGCTGGTGCCGGAGGGCTAGCCCGCCACGCAGCCCGACGAGCCGGAGGCGCCGCCGCTCTGCGAGCCCGGTCACAGGCGCGGTGGGCGGTGGGCCAGCCGGGCGCCTGCGGGCGAGAAGGCCGACTGATAATAAGGAGGCGCGTGATGCTGGAGAATCGCCACCTGTATGAGGACGCGCTCGCCTGGCTGCTCGCACGAGACTCGCCGGGGGTACGCTACCTGGCGTTGCGCGATCTGCTGCGGCGGCCCGCCGACGACCCCGAGCTGCGCGTCGCGCGCCGGGCCGCTCACTGCGCCGGGCCGATCAGCACCATCCTGGCCCAGATGGACCCGGAGGGCTACTGGGCCGCGCCCGGCCCGGGCTACAACCCCAAGTACCGCGCGACGGTCTGGTCCGTGCTCGCCCTGGCGCAGCTGGGCGCCTCGGTCGACGAGGATGAGCGCATCGGGCGGGCCTGCGCCTACCTGCTGGCGCACGCGCTGACCCCGGGCGGCCAGTTTACTGCCTCGGGCGCCCCCTCGGGCACCGCCGACTGTCTCCAGGGCAATCTCTGCAGCGGCGGATCGAGAGCAGCGTCCGGCTGACCGCTCCAGTGATTCCTGACAGGAGGCACGGGTGGAGCACTGGCCCGCCGCGCTGGAGTGTCTGGCCGAGGTCAGCTCCCCGGGGCCAGCGTGGCGGCTCATCCGCGCCCCGTATGTCTTCCACGACGATGGCGCGACACAGGCGTGATACCCTCAGGTGATGGCGAAGCGTGGACGCGGCGCAGCGCACAGAGGAGCGCAGCAACCTTGTAGCGAAATAGCTCTGGCTCACCGCCCTGCCGGAGGCGCCGCCCATCGGGAGCCTGTAGGCGAGCTGGGGCCGAACTTCAGACGAGCGGCCTGCGATGTCATGGAAGCCGCCTACCCCGCAAGGCGCGCCGGAAGGTCCGGCGGACAACACCGAACCGCAGCTCCCCAACATGCATCTCTGCGAGCAAGCAGGGGTGATGGCAAGCACGAAGCAGTGAGCAGAACGCGGTGCTCGGACCACACGCTGTTGACAAGCGCAGAAACTTGGTATACTGTATATATAGTTTATGGAAGGTGCGCGCCAATGAGTTACTCCCTGGCCTTCTCGCAAGCCGTGTTTACCGTCTTGTTTGTCGGCGACAAGATCACGCAAGGCTTCTATGACTTCGTCCCGACCCGGGAGCTCTCCGCCGCGCTGAACATCCCCACCCCCACGGCGGTCAAGCTCCTGGGCCAGCTGGCCAGCGCAGGGATCATCGAAACCCGTGAAGGCGCCCGCGGCGGGGTGCGCCTGGCCCGACCCGCAGCGGCCATGACCCTGCTCGATATTTTTCTGGCCATTGAAGCGGGCAAGCCTCTGTTCCGGCTTGACCATACCCTGCGGGCGACCGGCGCACGCCCCACCCGGGCTCAGCAGGCCGTCGCCGCGCTGCTGACGGACGCGGAAAGCGCCATGCACCAGCGGTTGGCCCAGACCACGGTGGCAGCGCTGTTGACCACCCTGAATCCATAGGGCGGTCTTTTTTTTGCCCATAACTATCTATTCTGTGTATCTAGTTTATTGTGTGGCGACCACACCAAGGAGACTGACCATGCGACTGACCATCCTGCTTCGACTGATTGGCGGCGTGCAAGTGGTGCTGGGGCTGTTGTATCTGTTCGTCCCGCTGCCCTTCCTGGCCATCCTGGGACACTCCGCCCCGCCCGCCGATCTCGCCTATCCCCTGGGGATGCTGGCCGCGCGCTTTCTGGCCTACGGGGCGGGGATGTTCTTCATCGCCCGCGCGCCCGAGCAGCAGCGCTTCTGGATCACCAACATGATCCTGATCCAGGCGCTGGACCTCGCCGTCGGCGTGTTCTATACCGCAACCGGCACCGTGAGCGTGAGTCTCTCCGGGTTCCCGATGTTCAACGCGACGCTGTTCATCATCTTGCTCACGCTCTGGCGACCCCAGCCGGCTCGGGTCATGGCCAGCGGCAACGACGCACCGGAACCCTCAAGGAGCCAGCTCGGATGAATAGCGCACGCTTCTTCCGCTCGGTCCAGGACGCGCCGTGGTATCGTCAGTTCCTTGCCCCGGTGCTGGATGGCGTCGGGCCGCTGCCCGCGCAGGCCACGGTGCTTGATCTCGGGATGGGCCCGGGCAAGCTGCTTGAACTAGGTCAGGCGCAGACCTCCTTGCGCTGGGCCGGAGCCGATACCGACCCAGCGATGCTCGCCGAAGCGCGACAGCGCGCGTCGCTGCACGGGGTCGCGCTGCATCAGATCCACCCCGACCAGCCGCTGCCCTTTGCCGCCGCTACCTTCGACGCCGTGACCTGTTGCTCGGTGCTCTTCTTGCTGCCTGAGCCGGCTGCGCTGCTCACGGAGATCACGCGCATCCTGCGCCCCAGCGGGCGCCTGGTTGTCCTGACCCCAAGCGGCACGGCACGCCCCAGGAGCAAGCTGATCGGCACAATCGGCTGGGATCCCAGGAACTGGACGTTCTGGCTCTGGCGGCACATGACTGCGGAGCGAGGACGCGCCTGGACGCGACGCGGCCTCCTGAGCGACTTCGCCGCTCAGCAGCGGGCCATCTACAAGAGAGAGGGCGTGTTTCATGGCCTTGCCACGCTGGAAGTGGTGCAGTTCATGGGTCCATGACGGTCGGCATGGAAGCCCCGTGCGTTCACGCCGGTGAGGAGACGCGGGACGGTGGGCCACCCCGTAGGGAGGTCGCGCCACGTGACGTTCGCCCCTTGGCGGCCTTGTGGCGCCGATCAGGCTTCGGAGTGGTGACGTCAGCACGGGCAATGAGGCGGTAGCGAAGCGGTCGCTCGTGGCCCTGAAGAGGAGCACGCGTGATGCGAGACCTATTGCACGACGCAGCCGAGCGGGCTGCCCGCTACCTGGAGACCCTGGACGATCGGCCGGTATATCCATCGACGGCCCAGATCGAGCGCCTTGCCGGATGGGCCGTCAGACCCCGCTGAGACGCTCCGGCTGCTCGATGAGGTGGCCGGGCCGGCGACCGTCGTGTCCGCCGGGGGGCGTTACTTCGGCTTTATGACCGGGGGCACGCTGCCGGCAGCCCTCGCCGCGCAGGTGCAGGCCGCGGCCTGGGACCAGAATGTCGCCTTCGCGGTGATGTCGCCGGCGGCGGCCCTGGAGGAGGTCGCCATCGGCTGGCTTGCCGACCTCCTGGGCCTCCCGGCCGGCTGCGCGGGTGCGGTCGTCACCGGGGCGACGATGGCCAACCTCACGGGGCTGGCGGCGGCGCGGCGCGCCCTGCTCTTCGCTTACCCGACCAGCTCACAGAAGCGGCGCGCGGCCTGCTTGCGATAGCGCTCCTTCAGCCAGACCACCCGCGCCTCGCGCCGCATCCCCTCGCCCTCCAGCGGGATGGTCACGACCGAGTGCTGCTGATCCACTGTCGCCAGCGTTAGGATGGTGCTCCAGTGGCCCGTCTCCACCAGCTGGAACAGGGTGGGCATATCGTTGACCTCGATGCAGATCCGCGGGCGGATCTGGTAGGCCGCAAACGCGGCATCGAGAAACTGGCGCGTGCTGTAGCCCTGCACCGGCAAGGCCAGCCGGAGATCGGCGATCTCCGGGAGCGTCATGCGCGTGCGGGTCGCCAGCGGTGAGGAGGGCGCGACCACCAGCGCCAGCGGCGACTCGAACAGTGGCTGGCTGGCCAGCCGCGCGTCAATGTCGCGGTGCTGGAACGTGAGTACGAAGTCCAGCTGGCTGGCACAGAGCTGTTCGAGGAGCGCGTCCGATGTGCCGTACAGCAGCGTGAGGTGGATGTCGGGGTAGCTCGTCGCGAAGCGCAGCAGCGCCGGCGTCAGGCGTGCGCGGAGGGCGTAGGTCGCGCCGATGGTGAGCGCGCCCGCCCGCAACTCCGCTAGATCCTGCAGGGCGTGCAGACCGCTCGCGGCGCTCGCCAGGGTCTGCCGCGCGTAGATGAGGAGCTGGCGCCCCGCCTCGGTCAGCTGCACGCGCTTGCCGATGCGGTCGAAGAGCGGTGTGCCAAGCTCGACCTCCAGCTGCTTGATCTGCTGTGACAGCGTGCTCTGCGTGATATGCAGGCGGCGCGCCGCCTCGGTGAAGTTGAGTAGCTCCCCGGCTTGCACCAGGTACTGTAGCTGACGTAGCTCCATCCCCAGCCTTTCTCCTCCGCGCTGTCGTCGCTCACGCTCGCACATCCATCGGTGCGCTCGATGATTGTAAGCGAAAAAGACTGTTTCACAAATCGATGCGCGTGGCCCATGATGGGACGGAGCGTTTCTGAGGAGAGGGCCATGGCGACACTGACACTTCCACGACTGTTCCGCCCCACGGTGCTTCGCACGACGGTGCTGGGCCTGGCGCAGATCCTGATCTGGGGCGGCTCGTTCTTCCTGCTGGCGGTGCTGGCGCCCGCCGTGATCCGCGAGACCGGGTGGGCCTCCCAGGGGGTCTACGGCTCGCTCTCGGTCAGCATCTTCATCTCTGGAGTCCTGGCCCCCGTCGTCGGTCGCTGGATTGAGCGCTACGGGGGGAACCAGCTCTTGCTCAACAGCGGGTTCATCGTCGGGCTGGGCCTGGTCATCCTGAGCTTCGCGCCAACGCTGGCGGTCTTTCTGCTGGGGTGGTGCATCATCGGCATCGGGATGGCGCTGGGCCTCTACGACGCCCTATTCGCCACACTGGGGCAGCACTACGGCCCGGCGGCGAAGGGCGCCATCGTGCAGGTGACGCTGATCGCGGGGTTCTGCACGACGGTGACCTGGCCGCTGCTCAGCGCGCTGCTGCACGCGCACGGGTGGCGGGGCACCTGCCTGATCTACGGGCTGGTGCTGTGGGGCACGATCTGGCCGCTCAACAAGCTCGGGCTCCCGGCGGCGTCCACTGCTGCGCCACCCTCCGGGCCGGCACGACGCATCCGTAGCAGCGCTGAGGGGCCTCTGAGCCCGACCCTCTACGGGCTGCTGGCCATCCAATTCACGCTTGGCGCGATCATTATGACGGCGATGTCGGTGCAGCTGATCGCGCTGCTCCAGGCCGGGGGCATAGCGCAGGCCGCGGCGGTCGGGCTTGCCGCGCTGATCGGACCGTGCCAGGTCGGCATCCGCCTGCTGGACGTGGTCACGCCCAAGAAGCATCCGATCTGGAGCGCGATCCTCTCGGCCCTGCTGACGGTTGGCGGGTTCGGCCTCCTGCTGCTCGGCCCGGCCTTTGCGCTCGTCGGGGTGGTGCTGTACGCCCTGGGCAACGGCATGCGGGCGATCATCCGCGGCACGCTGCCCCTCGTGCTGTTCGGGCCGGCGCGCTACCCGGTCGTGCTGGGGCGCCTGGCGTTGCCGACCTTGCTTGCCCAGGCCGTGACCCCGCTGGTGGGCAGCGCGCTCCTGCAGGCCTACGGCGCCGCGGCGGTGCTGATGGCTCTGTTTGGTCTCAGCGTGATCAATATGGGCGTGACGCTCGCCATACGCTGGCGGATCGGCGGATGAGGCGGCGGCTCGGGGCCGACGATGCGCGCGTGCGCGGCTATCTTCCTCGGCGCGGTTGCTGTGGATGGGGTACACTGGATAGCATGCGTTCCTGGTCTGATTCTATCAACAGAGAAGGTCATGCGTATGGCAGTCAATACACCCCAGTCACCGAAGACCCTGCGCCTGCAGGGCGAGGATCTGAGCCGCGCCCTGGTCTTCTCGAGCTTCTGGGGCGCGATCTTCTATCTGCTGGCCTTCGTCAGCCAGCTGATCACCTTTCGCCGGAAGCCGGCCGAGGTGCGGAGCGACACGGTGCTGGCCGGCGCCGGGATCTTCGTCGGCGGCTTCGTCGGGCTGGGCATCCTGCTGATCGCGGTGGCATCGGCGCTCACGGGCAAGACGCCCGCCG
>JAAXUL010001315.1 GCA_013336035.1 Chloroflexales bacterium | reverse complement strand
CCGCGATCATCCCGCCGAGCAGCGCGCTGACGAGATTGGTGATGCCATTGGCCTTCAGCTCTTGATCAGGGTCGATCTCATACTGGTGCTTCTCGGCGAACTCGCGCGCCACCCCCAGGCCCTCACTGAAGGCGACCAGGAAGATCCCGATGGCCGGCAACACCATGGTGGCAAGGGTGGTCAGCGGAACCTGCGGGATGACGAGGGAAGGCAGCCCTTGCGGCAGCGCCCCGGCCACCGCCACGCCGTAGTTGGCGTTCAAACTAAATGCGACGCTGACAGCGATCGAGCCGAACAGGACGATCAGACCGGCTGGTAGCTTCTTATTCCAGCGCGGCAGCACGAACAGCACGGCCAGGCAGGTGGCGCCCACGGCCAAGGTCACCCAATTGGTTTCGGGGAGCTGTTTGATGACGGCGAAGAGCTTCTCGAAGACATTCCCGTGCCCTTTCTCGACCCCGAACAGCTTGTTGAGCTGGCCGACGGCGACGAAGATCGCCAGCCCGGTGACGAAGCCGTCCATCACCGGCTTGGAGACGAACTGGGTGACCCAGCCCAGGCGCGCCACCCCCGCCGTGAGGAAGACCAGCCCGACGACGAGGACGAGTCCGGCGGCATACGCCTGGTAGGTCGCCATATCCGTCGTGCTTGCGCCCAGCGTCGTCAGCGTGGACGCGATCAGGGCAGCGGTGGCGGAGGTCGCCGCCACGGAGAGGTGGCGCGAGGAGCCGAACAAGGCATAGATGAGCAGGGACGCGACCAGGGTGTACAGGCCGGCTTGGAGGGGTAAGCCGGCGATGCCCGCATAGGCCATAGCCCCCGGCACGACTAGCCCCCAGAGGGTCAGGCCGGCGACGACGTCGGTGGCCAGCCAGGCGCGATCGTAGCGCGGCAGCCACGCGAGGATGGGGACGAACCTGGACAGGCTGTGACTGGGCTTTGCACCTTCAACAGATTGTGTCGCCATGATGATCCTTATTTGCTCTGCTGCCCATCGGTGTTGCCGCTCCGCGCCAGGAGGCGAGCGAGTTGAGACTTACCGGCTCATCGCCGGTACCGTGCCCGTCTGGCTGCGCTTCGCCAGCTGGCGCGCCGCCCCCATCAGCACGAGCAGCAGCAGGATGGCGCCGACGAGGAGTGTCACGAGCACCTGCGGGTCGGTGAAGTTCTGCGCCGCGACCACGATCGCCGCCGAGATGTTGCGCTGGGCCGTCCCCAGGCCCATCACGCTGCGGTCGCGGGGCTCGCGACCGCCCAGGGCCAGTCCGACGCCGAGCGAGCCGACGATGAAGAGCAGCAGCGCGAGGATGCCGCGCGTGCCGAGCAGGCCGACGATGTTCGCGACATTCAGCGCGAGCCCGGTGACCAGCAGCAGCAGGATGGAGACGGTGGAGACCTTGTTCATCATCGGCTGCCAGGTCGCGGCCGTCTCCGGCAGTCTGGCGCGCACCAGGAGGGCCAGGCCCAGGGGGATGAGCATCAGCACGATTAGCGACTGGGCGATCGCCCACGCGTCCACCGCGACGCCCGGAAGGAGCAGCGGCAGGACGAGGGGCATGTAGATGACGGTGACGACCATCAGCAGCACCATCAGGCCGACGCCCATGGCGACATTGCCCTCGGCCGCCTGTACCAGCTTGGGCAGGAACGGCGCGCCGGCCGCGGTGGCCAGGAGCACCAGCCCGACACGGAGCCCATCCGCGAGGGGGATGAGCCAGATGATGAGGGCGGCGATGAGCGGCACGAGGACAAAGTTCGCGAGCAGGGCCAGGGCGACCAGGCGCCCGCTCTTGAGCGGCGCGACGATCTGCTCGACCGTCAGGCTCAGGCCCATCGCCACCATACTTGAGAGCACGAACAGCAGCCCTGCGATCTGAGCGATGGCCGCAAAAAACTCGGGGAAGGTCATCGTAGCCTCCTGGATGCGGTTGAGCTTGGATGCGGCCTGACCGAGCACTTCACCGACACGGGTCATTGCCCCCGGGCCATACGACACAAGCACAGACTGATGGTGCAGCGCCATTGCATCACACCTTGTCTGTTGTCGCATCACGCAAAGGGAGCGTTGCGTGCTCGTCCTCTCGGGCCAGGGCTGAATGATCCGGATGAGCTATCATCTCGCAATGCCCCAGGTTATTCAGGGCCGACGAGATCCCGCTCGGCGCGTCGAGTCGCCGCTGGGTGCAGGTATATTCAGCCTATTCTTTAGGGTAGTGCAGCGCGCACTAAGGCGTGTGATAATCCAGGCTGCAAGAGGTATCAACCACAGTCGGGCTCAGTGGTGAGCTATGCCGCCCGCTGTGCTTTTCCTTGTCGCGGCCAACACCGCTTACTGGGCCACTCAACCGATATCGGGCCCTCCGTGTTCAACCGGCCTCTGAACGGATCCCTATGTGCTACGATGGCCTTG
>JAAXUL010001314.1 GCA_013336035.1 Chloroflexales bacterium | reverse complement strand
CTCCCCGGCAGCTCGCTGCCGGCCGGCTTCCTCCCCGCCGGCTTCCTCCCCGCCGGCTTCCTCCCCGCCGGCTTCCTCCCCGAGCTCTACTCGGGCGCCGCGCGCGACAGCCTGATGGCCTTCGCCTACAACCCCGACGGCACCGCGCTTACCATTGACCGCAACACCTGGGACCTCTCGGAGAATCTCTACGTCCGCGTCACCGGCCCGGCCAGCGACAAGCCCTTCAGCCTGAGCGTGCGCGTCGTGGGCGGCCTCTGCGCAAATATCGCGGCGCCCACGGGCGATGGTATCGTCAATGGGAGTGTCCCCAGCCGCGGCCTGACCTCCCTGCTCCTCTGGGACTCGGCCCGCTTCGCGGCGGGCGACCCGGCTGGCAACATCAGCGCTCTGCAGACCCACCTCGGGGCCTTCGCCGCCCGCGGCGACATCAACGGCGAGCTGATCGACCTGTCTGACGCGGCTCGCTACCCGCGCGTCGCCGCGGCCCGCGCCACGGCCCTGGCCAACCCGAGCTGCGTCGCGGCCTCTAACCTCCTGGCCGACGAGATCAAGGCCGTCATCGACGTGTACCGTGACGCCAACGGCCCCCAGGGCCAGACGACCATCCAGTACCTCACCCTGGTTGGCGACGACGACGTGGTGCCCTTCTACCGCTACCCCGACCAGAGCGGCCTGGCGAGCGAGAACGAGTACTACCCGCCGGTCCAGGAGCTCAGCGCCCAGAACGCCGCCCTGCGCGAGAACTGGGTGAAGGGCCAGGACGGCTACGGCTCGCGCGCGAGCGTCTGGCAGGGCAGCTACCAGCGCCCGGTGCCCGACCTGGCCGTCGGCCGCCTGGTGGGCGCCGCCACGACGGTCGAGGCGATGCTGAGCGCCTACGAGGGCGTGAATGGTCTCGTCACCCCCGACACCGCCCTGGTGACCGGCTACGACTTCGTGGCCGACGCAGCCCAGAGCGTAGCCGAAGACCTGGCCGCCACCGGCGTCGCCACGACTACCCTGATCCAGCCCGTCGGCGAGGCCCCCACCGGCCCCAACACCTGGAGCGTCGACGACCTGCGCGGTCGGCTGCTCGACGCGGGCACCCGCGACGACCTGGTCCTCCTCACCGGCCACTTCGACGCCGGCTCCGCCCTGGCCGCCGACTACGAGGGCGCCCTCTTGGCGACCGAGATCCTGACCGCGCCCGCCGTCCTCTCGAACACCATCGTCCTGGGGCTCGGCTGCCACAGCGGCTACAATGTGCCGCGGGGCGCCGCGATCCCACTGTTCTCGCCCGACCCCGACTTCGCCGAGGCCTTCAACGCCCGCGGGGCCACCTACTTCGCCTCTACCGGCTTCGCCTATGGGGACACCGAGCTGGTCGAGTACGGCGAGCGCCTGCTGACCAATATGGCCAGCGCGCTCACCGGCAGCGACGAGATCACTGTCGGCCAGGCCGCCGTGCGGGCCAAGCTCGACTATCTGTCACAGAAGACCAGCCTCAGCGGCATCGACGAGAAGACCCTGCTCCAGTTCGTGCTCTACGGCCTGCCCATGCTGCGGGTAAACATGCCGAACACGCCCGTGGCCAACAGTCCGGCCAGCGCCGTGGCCAGCGTGGCGGCGGTGCCTACGCAGGCAGGCCTGAGCCAGCAGACGATCATGGTCAGCGCGAATCCGACCCGCACCGACGTGCGGCTAAACGGCGGCGTCGTCACCGCCAGCTACTACACGGGCGGCGCCGGCAACATCACCAACCCGGCCGAGCCGATCTTCCCGC
This sequence comes from Chloroflexales bacterium, assembly GCA_013336035.1. Classification (GTDB taxonomy): domain Bacteria; phylum Chloroflexota; class Chloroflexia; order Chloroflexales; family Chloroflexaceae; genus CAIWXH01. The sequence continues at coordinate 645 of JAAXUL010001314.1, read as the reverse complement.
TCGAGAGCAAGGACGTCAGCGTGCCCGGCATGGTCCTGCGCGGCGCGCTGGTCGTAAGCGCCACCTACAGCGACACGGCGCCGATCACCCCGCTCACCTCGGCGCCAACCACCGAGCAGTCGCGCGCCCACCCGGCCTTCTTCAGCGATGTCTTCTACCCCACCCAGAACGTCGGGGCCAACTTCGTCCAGGCCATTGACGGCGGGGCGACCCGCCTGCTGGTGGTGCCCGCCCAGTACCGCTCGGCGGGGCCGGGCAGTGTCAGCGGCACCATGCGCGTCTACCGCGACATCCAGGTCAAGCTCTTCTACCTGAGCGAGGCCAGCTGGGACAGCAACACGGGCGGCATCCGCGACAAGGCCCTGGCCGCCGCGCCCGAGATCGTCGAGGTCGCGAGCGAGCGCCTGCCCGGCGGCGATGTCGCCTTCAGGGCCTCGATCGTGGACGATGCCAACGTGGGCATCGACGAGGTGACGGTCACCTACACGCGGCCCGGCAGCGGGCGCTGGCAGTCCTTCAGCCTGGCGCGCGACGGCGACGACCCGACCCTGTGGACGGCGACGCGCCCCCGCGCTGATCTGCCGGCCAGCGAGACCGACAGCGTGTACTACGTGCAGGCCGTCAATAGGGTGGGCCGGGTGACCC